>JAKDUN010000108.1 GCA_030457675.1 Brachybacterium sp.
CGGGGACGAGGGACGGGCCGAAGAACTGCGCCTCGTCGATGGCGATGATGTCGGGCAGCCGCGAACCCTCCGTGCCGATCACCTCACCCAGCTCCTCGGCACGCTCGAGCATCCTCGCCGGGGTGCTGCGTCCGGTGTGCGTGCTGAGCCGATCCGCTCCTCCGCGCGCATCGAGACGGTGGCCGATCACCTCGACCTCGAGCCCGGCCAGCCGGGCCCGGTGAACCCGTCGCAGCAGCTCCTCGGTCTTGCCGGCGAACATCGGACCCGCGATCACGTGCAGTCGTCCTGCCTCCATCTGGCGCATGGACCCAGGCTACGCCGGGGCCGTCCGAGCGCCGGTACCGTGGTCGGATGAGCACTCGGCGCCCCTCCCCGCTGGCAGGCCGCAAGCCCACCAGGAACGATCTGGCCGCGTTCGCGACGCCGGACCCGGACGCGATCGACGACGTGCTGCCGGCTCCCGGCCCCGACGGCCCGCTCCGCCTGCTCATCGTCGGCATCAATCCCGGGCTCTGGACCGCAGCGGTCAACGCCCCGTTCGCTCGGCCCGGCAATCGGTTCTGGCCCTCCCTCCACCGCGCCGGGCTCACCACCCGACCGGTCGACGCCTCCCGCGGGCTGGATCCCGAGGACGAGCAGGACCTGCACGACCGCGGCATCGGGATCACCAACATGATCGGCCGCGCCACCGCACGCGCCGACGAGCTCAGCCGCGAGGAGCTGCGGCGAGCGGGCGAGGACCTGGTGGACAGGGTGAGCGTCCTGCGCCCGCGGACCGTCGCGATCGCCGGGATCACGGCCTTCCGCACCGCCTACGCGCTGCCGCGCGCCGCCCTGGGCCTCCAGGACCCGGCCGACGTGACGGGCTGGCCGATGGACGTCCCGCTGTGGGTGGTGCCGCAGCCGAGCGGGCTCAACGCCCACGCCGATGTCGCCTCCCTGGCCGCGACCTGGCGCGATGTCGCCCGCACCGCGGGCGTGGCGCACCGGGAGGAGGAGTGAGGGCGTCCGCCCGTCGGTCCGCCGTGGCCATCGGGCCCCACGGTGCGCATCGGCGCGTCCTGCCTCGCCATGCGGCGGGCGATGTGGAGGTCCCGTACACGATCCTGGCCGGGCACGAGACCATCGAGGCCGACACCTTCTGGGCCGAGCACTCCCACCCCACGCATGAACTGCTGTGGAACCAGCGCGGGGCCTCGACCGCGCGGATCGGCCGCCGGGTCCACACGATCTCCCCGGGGCTCGGTCTGTGGATCCCCGCCGGTGTGCCGCACAGCGGCTTCACCCCGGCAGGGGTCCAGCACCTGGCCGCGCAGTTCTCGATCACCCAGGTGGACCCGCCGTCGTCGCGGCCGGTCGCCGTCGAGATCACCCCGCTGCTGCGGCTGCTGCTGGAGCGCTCGCGCACCGAGGACCTCACGCCTCCGGCACGGGAGCGGACCGACGCCGTGATCCTGGACCTCCTCGCCCCCTCCCCGCGAGAGCTGATGCTCACCGTCCCCGATCACCCTCTCCTCGCCCCGGTCGTCGCAGCGCTCATGGCCGACACCTCCGACCCGACGACGCTCGAGGAATGGGCCCGACGCATCGGAGTGAGCTCGCGCACACTCGCCCGCGCTTTCGAGGCGAGCACCGGGGTGGGCTTCCGCACCTGGGTGACGACCGCCCGCTCCCACCATGCTGTCGCCCTGCTCGCCGAGGGGCAGCGCGTCGAGGACGTCGCCGTACAGGTGGGATTCCGCTCGGCGAGCGCCTTCACCGCAGCGTTCCGGCGGGTCACAGGCGTGACACCGGGAGAATTCCGACAGGCGCCCGCCGCCCCGGAGCCCGTCGACCGACGGGCCGGGATGCCCGTGCGAGCGTCCTGAGCGAGGACCGCACCCGGGGCCCGGGAGCCCGCACGAGCGCGAACGCGATGTCCGTTCCGCGACAGGGACTGTCGCATCGGCGCGATTGTCGACACCTTTCCGACGTTCTACTTTGGTGAGGCAAACCTAAGTACGCCTCGAGGCGGCGGCGGTGTCCCTCGGGTCCGCCCCCGTGCCCGGACCGGGCCTCTCGAGCGCCACCGTCGCCTCCTTCCCGAAAGGCCCCGATGTCCCGCCTCACGCGACGCGCCTTCACCGGCTCCGCCCTCGCTCTCGCCGCCGCCCTGACCGCCTGCTCCACCGAGAGCTCCTCCTCCGACGACGGCGGCGCCGGCGGGGACGGGGCAGGCACCGGCGCGGCGACGAGCGTCGACCACGCCTTCGGCACCACCGAGCTCCCCGCGACGATCGATGTGATCACCACCGTCGCCTGGGCGAACCACGAGGTCCCGCTCGCACTCGGCGTGGTCCCCGCCGGCATGGCGGCGGCGAACTTCGGCGACGACGACTCGAACGGGATGCTCCCCTGGGTGGAGGCCGAGCTCGAGGAGCTCGGCGCCGAGGCACCGACGCTCTTCGACGAGTCCGACGGCATCGACTTCGAGGGAGTCGCCGACACCGCCCCGAGCGTGATCCTGGCCGCCTACTCGGGACTGACCCAGGAGGACTACGACACCCTCTCCGAGATCGCCCCCACGATCCCCTTCCCGGACGTCGCCTGGGGGACCTCGTGGCGGGACATGATCACCGCCAACGCCGCCGGGATGGGCCGCCCCGAGGACGGCGCCGCGCTGATCACCCAGCTCGAGGAGCAGATAGCGACCGCCATCGCCGAGCATCCCGCGATCGAGGGGAAGTCGGTCATGTTCCTCACCCACGTCGACACCTCCGATCTCTCGACCGTGAACTTCTACACCGCGCACGACACCCGCACGATGTTCTTCGAAGACCTCGGCATGACCATCGCCCAGAGCGTGAAGGACGCCTCCGCGGAGACCGACCAGTTCTCCTCGTCCGTCAGCGCCGAGCGGGCCGACGTGTTCGACGACGTCGAGATCATCGTGACCTATGGCGACGAGACGCTCGTCGAGGCCCTGCAGGCCGATCCGCTGCTCTCCCAGATGCCCGCCGTGCGCAACGGGGCCGTCGTGCACCTGCCCGGGAACAGCCCTCTGGGCACCGCGGCGAACCCCACCCCGCTCGCGATCCCGTACATCCTCGAGGAGTACCTGGTCGAGCTCGAGCGTGCCGCGGATGCCTCCGCCTGAGGCGCCGCTCCGGGACGGCCTGCTCCACCGCTCCGAGCGCACCTCGGCCGCGCCGGCACCCCAGCCGGCCCATGACCCGGATCGCTCCATGACCCCGACCGCTCCCGCGGCGCAGGGGACGACCGCCGCCCGACTGCGGCACTCGTCGCGTGCGCACGCGCTGCGCCTGGCCCTCCTGGCCGTGGTGCTGGTGCTGATCGCCGCGGCCTCGGTGACCATCGGCGCCCGGGAGGTGGGCCCCGCCGACATCCTCGAGGCGCTGCGCGGCTCGACCGAGGGCTTCGGCCCCGCCGCCGTCGCCACCCGCATCCCCCGCACCCTGCTCGCGATCGTCGCGGGCGCGGCGCTGGGCACCTCCGGCGCCGTCATGCAGGGGGTGACCCGCAATCCGCTCGCGGATCCGGGGATCCTCGGCATCAACACCGGCGCCTCCCTCGCCGTGGTGGTCGGGATCGCCTGGTTCTCCCTCTCCGGCGCCTCCGCCTACATCTGGGTGGCGATCCTCGGCGCCGCGCTCACCTCGGTGCTGGTCTACACCCTGGGCTCGCTCGGCCGGGGCGGTGCCACCCCGCTCAAGCTCGCCCTCGCCGGGGCGGCCACCGGCGCGGCCCTGACCTCCTTCATCAGTGCCGTGGTGCTGCCCCGCTCCGATATCGGCGACAGCGTGCGCTCCTGGCAGATCGGGGGTGTGGGCGGCGGCACCTACGCCTCCCTCCAGCAGGTGGGACCGATCCTGCTGGGGGGCATGGTGCTGTGCCTGCTCAGCGCCCGGGGCCTGAACACGCTCGCACTCGGCGACGAGCTCGCCGCCGGACTCGGCGAGCGGGTCATGCTCACCCGTGCGCTCGCCTCCCTCGGTGCGGTGGTGCTGTGCGGCGGGGCCACAGCCGTGACCGGACCGATCGGATTCATCGGCCTCGTGGTCCCCCATGCCTGCCGTCTCCTGGTGGGCCCCGATCACCGCTGGCTGCTGCCCTTCAGCGCCGTCAGCGGCGCCGCGCTGCTGACCGCGGCGGACGTCCTGGGCCGGATCGTGGCCCGGCCGGACGAGCTGGACGTCGGCATCGTCACGGCGCTGCTCGGGGCGCCGTTCTTCATCGCGATCGTGCGCCGTCGGAAGCTGGTCCTGCTGTGAGCGGGCCGAGCACCCTGGACCAGGTCGCCGCCGAGCGCCGGCGCCGCGGCCGACGCATGCTGGTGACCTGCGGCGCGCTCGGCGCGGCGATCCTCGCCATGTTCTGCGTGACGCTCATGGTGGGTCGCACCTTCCACCCGCCGGGGGATGTGCTCGCGGTGATCCTGGGGCAGGAGGTCCCGGGCGCCGGCTTCACCGTGGGAAGGCTGCGCCTGCCGCGGGCCGTGCTCGCCGTGCTCGCCGGTGCGTGCTTCGGTCTGGGCGGGGTGACCTTCCAGACCCTGCTCCGCAATCCGCTGGCGAGCCCGGACATCATCGGCATCTCCTCCGGGGCGAGCGCCGCGGCGGCCTTCGGCATCGTGTCGCTGGGGCTGTCGGGACCCGCCGTCTCGCTGCTGGCGATCGTGGCCGGTCTCGGCGTGGCCCTGCTGATCTTCCTGCTCTCCTCGCACGGCGGTGCGGCCGGGGCACGGCTGATCCTGGTGGGGATCGGCGTCGCAGCGATGCTCATGAGCCTCACCGACTGGGTGCTGTCCACGGCCGGCCAGTGGGACCTGCAGGAGGCGCTGCGCTGGCTCACCGGCAGCCTGAACAACGCCTCCTGGGAGCAGGCGCTGCCGGTGCTGGCGGCACTGGTGGTGCTCGGCCCGGTGCTGCTGCTGCGCTCGGCGGACCTGCGGGCCGCACAGCTCGGGGACGACGCCGCACAGGCGCTCGGGGTGCGCGTGGGCCGGGTGCGACTCGTCGTGGTCGTCGCCGCGGTGGGCCTGATCGCCTTCGCGACCGCCGCGAGCGGGCCGATCGCCTTCGTCGCCTTCCTCTCCGGTCCGATCGCCGCGCGGCTCCTGGGACCCGGCAGCTCGCCGCTGCTGCCCGCGGCCGGGGTCGGCGCCCTGCTGGTGCTGGTCGCGGACCTCGTGGGGCAGTTCGCCACCGGCACCCGTTACCCCGTGGGCGTCGTGACGGGCGTGCTCGGCGCGCCCTACCTGCTCTTCCTCATCATCCGTGTCAACCGTCGAGGGAGTTCGCTGTGACCACCCACCACACTCTGCAGGTGCAGGACCTCACGCTCGGGTACGGCGAGCGCACCGTGATCGAGGGGCTCGACCTGGACCTGCTGCCGGGGAGGGTGACCGCGATCGTGGGTGCCAACGCCTCGGGGAAGTCCACTCTGCTGCGTTCCATGTCGCGACTGCTCACCCCGCGCCACGGCCAGGTGCTGCTGGACGGCGAGCAGGTGCACCGCCTGCCCGCCCGGCAGCTGGCCCGGGTGCTGGGGCTGCTGCCGCAGTCCCCGCTGACCCCCGAAGGGATCACGGTGGCGGACCTCGTGGGGCGCGGCCGTCACCCGCACCAGGCGATCCTCTCCCGCTGGTCCGCGGCCGACGACGAAGCGGTCGCCGCCGCGCTGGACACGACCGGCATCGCAGAGCTCGCCGAGCGCCCGGTGGACGAGCTCTCCGGCGGGCAGCGCCAACGGGTGTGGATCGCGATGGCGCTGGCCCAGGACACCGATGTGCTGCTGCTGGACGAACCCACCACCTTCCTCGACGTGAACCACCAGGTGGACGTGCTCGATCTGCTCACGGACCTGAACCGCGAGCGCGGGATCACGCTGGTGATGGTGCTGCACGACCTGAACCTCGCCGCCCGCTACAGCGATCAGCTGGTCATGATCGCCGGTGGCGCGGTCGCGGCCGGCGGCGCTCCTGCCGAGGTGCTCACCGAGCAGCGGGTGAGGGAGGTGTTCGGACTCGACAGCCGGATCATCACCGACCCGGTCTCGCACACCCCGCTGATGCTCCCGATCGGTCGCCACCACCCGGGCTGCTGATCCTGCTTGCGGCGCTCGGTCGTGCGTGGAAGGGTTGAGCGGACCCAGGCGGGGCGACGACGCCGAACTGGGAGTCGCTCCCCGCACGACGAACACGCTGGAGGTCCCCTGTGAAACTGCCCTGGCTCACCACCGTCCTCGACCGTTCCGGCCCGTTCCTCTCGGTCCATCTCGACACCACGCGGACCGACCCCTCCGCGGCGACCGAGCTCGAGGCGAGGTGGGCGCAGATGCGCTCACGGCTCCGCGCCGACGGCGCCCCACCGGAACTGCTCTCCCGCATCGAGGAGTCCGTGCTGAGCCCCTCCTCCCTCGGGGGCCGGCACGGACGGTCGATCTTCGCCTCGGACACGGAGATCCTGGTGGATCGGGTGCTGCCGGTTCCTCCGCTGCAGGAGTCCGCCCACCGCGGGGAGTTCCCCCAGCTGCTGCCGCTGCTCCAGCTGATCCCCTTCGCCGTCAGCCAGCTGCTGATCGTGGTCGATCGCGCGGGTGCCGATCTGCACCTGCGCTCCGCGGAGAACCCTTCGATCAGCCACGGCCCGAACGGTCTGGGCGAGGACTCGACCGTCGAAGGGGGCCACGACGTCCTGCACAAGGCGAGCGTCGGCGGCGGTCCGCAGCACGGCTGGCGCGCCGACAACTTCGAGGCCCGCGTCGAGGACTCCTGGGAGCGCAATGCCGATGCCGTCGCCGCCTCCGTCGAGAAGCTCCTGCGCGAGCGCCCGGTCGACATGGTGATGCTCAGCGGTGACGTGCGGGCGATCGGCCTGCTGCGTGACGCCCTGGGTCGGGAGACCCGGGACCGGCTGATCGAGGTCCAGGGCGGCAGCCGTGGCGTCGCCCTGGACCGGGGCCCGTTCCGGGAGGAGCTCGACGCCGCCACCGGCTCCTTCATCGCGGCCCGCCAGCGAGAGCTCGCCGAGCGCTTCCAGGAGCGTCAGGCCCGTGACGGTGCGTCCGTCGGCGGGGCGAGGGAGGTGGGACAGGCCCTCGACCGGGGGCAGGTCGAGGAGCTGGTCTTCGTCAGCGGGCACGAGCCCGCCGGGATCGAGGAGCTGCTGCGCACAGCGCTGTCCACGGACGCGGCCGTCTCGGCGCTCGAGGAGGACACGCTCGGGATCCCCGAGGGCGTCGGGGCGCTGCTGCGCTGGCGCGACGGGTCCACCCCCTCCAACAGCATCGGTTCGATGTCGGGGGACCCCCGCCGCGAGTGACCCGCGCGCGGCGCAGCGCCGCAGGAGGCCGACGGGCCGGTGCCGGGAGGGTGCCGGCCCGTCGACCGTTCGGTGGGAGGTCTCGACCGCGCCGCCGGAGGGGATGAGGATGAGCATGCGTGCCCGACGGCACCGCGGACCGACGAGACCAGGAGGACCCATGCCCGAGGAATGGAGCCGGAAGCGAGAGCGCCAGTACCGGCACATCAAGGACGGCCAGCTGGACAAGGGCGTCTCCGAGGACGAGGCGGAGGAGATCGCCGCCCGCACCGTGAACAAGACCCGCGCTCAGGAGGGTGAGTCCGAGGAGGCCAGCCGCACCTCGGTCGAGGACAAGTCCCCCTCGGAGCGCGGCGGCGAGCGCTCCCACTCCGGCGCGCAGGGACGCACCGAGGAACAGCTCTACGAGGACGCGAAGCGCCAGGGCGTCGAGGGCCGGTCGACGATGGACAAGGAGGAGCTGCGCGAGGCCGTCGACGACAGGTGAGGCCGCAGGGAATCCGCTGGCGGGCGTGGGCCGTCGATGGGACGATGCCGGGATGTCTCCGAGTGCTGTCCCCGCCCCGCCCGCCGACCTCGACGCACTGCTGGAGCTCGCCTCGGCTCACGGTCTCGAGCTCGACGGGACGACGGTGCGGACCGAGGAGCTCGGTCTCGACTTCCGGGTCGCGATCGGGAGCGCGGCCGACGGGCAGGCCTGGGTGCTGCGCATCCCCCGCCGCCGTGACGTGCTGGGCCGCGCCGCCGTCGAGCGCGAGCTGCTCCGCATGGTCGCCCCGCGCCTCGACGTCGCCGTCCCCGACTGGCGGATCAGCACCTCCGAGCTGATCGCCTACCCGCTGCTCCCCGGCACGCCGGGTCTCAGCGTCGGGGCGGACGGCACTGCCACCTGGCACGTCGACATCTCCTCCCCCGTCTACGCCGCCTCGCTCGGCGCGACGGTCGCCCGGCTGCATGCGTCGGACGTCCAGGCCGCCGCTGAGACCGGCATCGAGGTGCGGTCCCCCGCGCAGGTGCGTCAGGCGTGGCAGGACGACATCGAGCGGGTCGCCGCCGAGTTCCGGATCTCCGCGTCCCTGCGGGCGCGCTGGGACGCCTGGCTGGCCGAGGACAGCTTCTGGCCGCAGCACACGGTGCTCACCCACGGCGAGCTGTACCCCGGCCACACCCTGGTCGAGGGCGAGGAGATCACGGCGATCATCGACTGGACCACCGCGTCCATCGGCGACCCGGCGAAGGACCTCATGTTCCACCGGACCTTCGCACCGCCGGAGGTGTTCGACATCGCCCTCGAGGCCTATGCGAGCGGAGGCGGCAGGACCTGGCCCCGCCTGGCCGAGCACTGCACCGAGATGTTCTCCGCCGGGGCGATCGGGTACGGCGTCTTCGCACTGGAGACGGGTGATCCGGCCCACCGGGACGCGGCAGCCGCCGAGCTGAACCCTCCCGCCGACGGCTGACGCCTCGGGCTCTGCGCGGAGGACGGCGCTCCTCGCACGGAGAGGTGGGCCACGCCGCGAGCCGCTGCACGTGACGTGTCAGACAGCCCCGCGCAAATGATCACAAAACCATCACGGCGTGCCTGCGACTCGACTTCTTCGCAGGTCACACGCCCCTCCAGGGCGCCCCGCTCCGCAAATCCGCGGCCACGGAACGGTCAATTCCCCCTCATGGGGGCGCGCCGCCCCTTGCTTCGAGGGGCCCCCGCGCCCCTACGTTGGCGGCCGTTCGTCACCGCGAGATACGCGAGACATGCGAAAGGAAGGCTCCATGCCCCTTCACCACACGCACACCCATCGCAGCCAGCCCACGACCACCATGCGCCGTGGCCTGACCCGCACGGCCGTGGCCCTCGCCGGCGGCGCGGTCGTCGCCACCGGCATGCTCGCCACCGGCGGCGCCGCGAACGCCGCGACCGGCTGGGACGAGGTCGCCGCCTGCGAGTCCGGTGGGGACTGGTCGATCAACACCGGCAACGGATACTACGGCGGCCTGCAGTTCTCCCAGAGCACGTGGGAGGGCTTCGGCGGGACCGAGTACGCCGCGAGCGCGGACCAGGCCTCCAAGAGCCAGCAGATCGCCGTGGCCGAGCGGGTCCTGGCCGAGCAGGGCGCCGGTGCCTGGCCGAACTGCGGCAGCTCCCTCAGCGGCGGCGCCGA
>JAKDUN010000512.1 GCA_030457675.1 Brachybacterium sp.
GCTCGGGCTCGGGCTCGGAGCGACGTGGCCAGAGCAGCGGGGTCGGGGTGGTGACCCGCGTGATGCCGGAATGGCCGGTCCATTCGACGCGGTGACCGGAGCCCTCGGGGTTCTCGACTCGTCGGACGCTCGCCGCGCTGGTCTCCTTCTGGTTGCAGTGCGCGCACAGACCCTGCCCGTTGTCCCCGCTGGTGGGTCCGCCCCGGGAGACCGGCTCGATGTGGTCGCCCTGACGGATGGCGGCGTTGCAATGCGGCCCGCGGCAGGTGGTGTCGCGCCAGGTCAAGAAGCGCCGCAGAGCCGGCGGGAAGGCGCGAGCGGTCGAGTCCATTGCGACCAGCTCATCGGAGGTCGGGTGCACATAGAGGCGACGGAGCTCGGCACGGACGGCCGGACCGTCGGTGCCAAAGGGGTCATCGGCTGGCTCCGCGGGCTCGGCGGTCGCGGCCCGCAGCTGTGCCCGGACCGCCTCGGCGGGCACGGCCCCGTAGCCCTCGAGGTGCGCGGTGTCTCCGGCGTCGGGGCGGAACAGGGCACGGTCGGTGATGATCAGCCCGATGTCGAGGGTCCCGGTGTCGGCGCCCTGGTCACGTTCCAGCAGGGTGTCGGTGAAGGCGTCAGCCATGGCGGCGCCGTGACCTTCCCGTGCCCCCTCGGCGCGGCGTCGTTCGGCCTCGAGCGAATAGCGTTTGTGGATCCGAGCGGCATCGATGGCAGAGAGCCGCGCGGACAGCGTGGCCATGCCGTGCTGTCCGGGTCGCATCGTCACGTGGCGCTCGGTGAGCGCGCGGCGATGGCGGAGCGCGGCTCCCTCGGGGTCGAGCTCACCCGCGATGGTCGCCACCGCGTCCGCCCAGCGCCGGGTGCCTGCGCCGTCGAACTCGGGGAGCCGTTCGTCGAGCCTCCGGTCCACCTCGCGGGCGAGGTCCGGAGTGAGCCCCGAGGCGGCACCGGCCACGGTATGGGCGACATCGCTGCTGATCTTCCCCGTGCGCAGCGCATCCAGCATCCGTGGCAGCACGTCGAGGAGCCGCTGCGCAGAGGCCAGGGTGCGGCCGGCCATGTGCGGTGAGCGGCGGGTGATCAGCGAGAGGTCGTCCTTCGTGGCACCGTCGGCCGCCTCCTGGACCGCGCTCTGCGACGGTTCCGCACCGGTCTCGTGCGCCGCCCGGTCCCGGGCCTCGGCGTGCCGGTCGCGGCGGGTGATGTCCCGCAGCGCGATCACCGAGCGTGCCTCGAGCGCATCCATCGCGGAGGCACAGGCCTGGAGGTTGCCGAGCAGGTTCGTGACCTCGCTACGTGCCCTGCCCGCGATCTCGAACGCCTCCCCGGGATCACCCGCGAACTCCTGCAGCAGATGGGCCAGGTCCCCGAGCGCCTCGGCGAGCGCTGCCGGTCCCTGCGCTCGCAGGCCATCCAGGAGCGCCTGAGCGGAGAACTCTCCCTCAGGGCCGGCAGCGTGCGGTGAGCTGGTCATGGCTCCATCGTTCTCGCAGGTGGGAGCCCAAGGAAGGGAGGTCGCAGAAATGTGGACCACCCGGTGCTGTGGAGGAACGGTCGGCGCTGGAGCCACACTCCATGCACACTCCATCGGCGCTCGGGCCACGCTCGCTGCACACCCCATCGGCGCCCCCGGCCCGCGCTCGCTGCACACCCCGCCGGCGCCCGACGACCACCCAGCAACCGCCCCGCTGCAGGGACCACAATG
>JAKDUN010000109.1 GCA_030457675.1 Brachybacterium sp.
AGCTGCACGTCGATCTCGCGCCCGGTGTGCCAGAGCAACCAGGCCACGGAGTTGTCGTGACCGCCGGGGTGGGCGTTGAGGCTCACCGGGTTCAGCTGCTCGCGCAGGGCGGCGGCGGCTGCGCGGGGGCGGGAGGTGAGGTCACGGAGGATGTCGAGAGCGTCCATGAGGCCGACGCTACTCCGTGCCAGTTCAATCGTCGACGATGACGCCGCGCATCTGTTCGGGGTGACGCTGCAGCCAGCTCTCCACGAAGGGGCAGATCACCAGCACCGGCAGCTCCGCGGCACGGGCCTCGGCGAGGACGGTGCGCATGAGCACGGAGGCCACACCCTCGCCACGGTGCTCGGGATCGGTGACGGTGTGGATCAGCTCGAGCCGCCGACGAGTGCGCGCGTAGATCACGATGCCGACGATCTCCCCGCCGCGCACCGCCTCGTAGCGCTCGGCGCTCGGGTTGTCACGCACAGCGATCGCCTCGTCGGGGCCATGGACGTGGTCCTCGATGTCGGTGGTCATCATCAAGGCTCCCTCCAGGCCGCTGCCTCCACGGTACGACAGGGGCCGCCGCCAGTCAGGGGTGCGGGGCGCCTCCCACGTTCCGCTCCCCCGCCGCCCTGGCGCATGACAGCATGCTCGACGTGATGCAGAAGCCCGCGCCGTCCCGTGCCCACCCCGCCGTCGAGTCGGACGGCCCCGCAGGCCTCACAGACCCCACAGCATCCGCTGAGCGCAGTGCCTTCTCGGACGCCTCCGACGCCCTGCAGAGCCATCGCGAGCCCTCCCCGATATGGGGTGATGAGCGGGAGGCGGTGAGCATCGCCCTGCACTGGGCGGCCTCCCACACCGCGGTCGCCACCGATCCCAAGACCACCGCCCGCAGCGCCGCGGACCTGCGGGCCGAGGTCGGGGCGACCATCACCGAGGACGGCATCGGCGCCGCCCGTGCGATGGCGCTCTTCGACGAGGTGCTGCTGCCGGCCACCCGGTCCGTCGAGGACCCGATGAACCTCGCCCACATCCCCGCCGCCCCCACCCGGGCGGCGGTCGCCTTCGACACCGTGGTCTCGGCCGCGAACGTGTTCGGCGGGGTGTGGGAGTACGGCGCGGGGGCGATCTTCGCGGAGAACCAGGTGCTGCGCTGGCTGTCGGACCTGCTGGGCTGGCCCGACGAGGCCGCCGGGGTGTTCGTCGCCGGCGGCACCCACGGGAACCTCTCTGCGCTGGCCACTGCCCGGGACCACGCGCTGCAGGAGCGGGGACGGCGCCCCGAGGGCGGCTGGGCCCTGGCCTGCGCCTCCACGGCGCACTCCTCGATCTCCTCGGCGGCCCGCCTGCTGGACATGGACCTGGTCACCGTGCCGGTGGATGACCGCGGCCATCTCACCGGCGCAGCGCTCGAGCAGGCGCTGGAGTCGGACCCACGGATCTGCGCGGTGGTGGCCTCGGCCGGGACCACCAACGCCGGGATCGTCGACGACCTCGCCTCGGTGGTCGAGGTCACCCATCGCCATGGAGCCTGGGTCCACGTGGACGGCGCCTACGGCGGCGCGGCCCTGGTCGCCCCCAGTGCCCGCGAGCGCTTCACCGGCATCGAGCTGGCGGACTCCTTCGTGGTGGACCCGCACAAGTGGCTGTTCGCGCCGTACGACTGCTGTGCCCTGCTGTACCGGGACTCGCGGCCGGCCGCGGCCGCACACTCCCAGCACGCCGCCTATCTCGACTCGATCGACCGCGGGGAGTCCAATCCCGCCGATCTCGCCGCGCACCTCTCGCGCCGCACCCGCGGGCTGCCGCTGTGGTACTCGCTGGCCACGCACGGCACCGCCGCGTACGCCGCCGCGGTCGAGCAGTGCCTGACCTCCTCGCGGACCGTCGCCCGGGCGATCGCGGAATCCGAGCACCTGGAGCTGCTGGCCGAGCCCGAGCTGTCGGTGGTGGTGTTCCGTCGGCCGGGATGGTCGCCGGCCGCGTATCGTCGCTGGTCGCAGCGGCTGGCCACGGAGGGGGCGATCCTGTGCGTGCCCACTGCTGTCGACGGAGAGGTCGCCCTGCGGCTCGCCTTCGTGAACCCCGCGACGGATCCGCAGGCCGTGATCGAGGTGCTGCGCACCACGATGCTCGCGGCCGACGGCAGCTGAGCCGCAACGGCGCTCATCTGTCGTCGTCGGCGCTCTCCCCCGTCGGCGCTGCCTCCCCAGTCAGCGACCGCAGCAACGCGTCCAGACGGGCGAGATCCTCCTCGCTGCCGAGCTCGGCCCAGCCCGCGTGGGCGCGGCGGGCGGCCTCGATCGCGGATTCCCGTCGGCCGCTCTCGGCGAGCAGGTGGGCGCGGCGGTCCTCGAGGTAGACGGTCCAGTAGCGGGCACGGCCCTCGTGCCCCGCCGGCACCTCGTCGATGGCCTCCAGCACTGCACGGCGTCGATGCTCGCAGCTCTCCTCGTCGACCCCGTTCTCCCCGCGGGCGAGCGCGGTCCCGGCGGCGAGGAATCGCCCCACCCGGGCGTCGACCCGATGGTCCCAGAGCAGCTCCGCGGGCAGCACGGGGCGCCCGCCACCGGGCCGGGTGCGTCGTTCGATGGCGCTCGCCGCATCCTCCACCGCGCCGGGGCGGCCGAGATCCAGTGCCCGCCGCATCGCCAGCCCGTTGGCCTGCAGCTCGGTGCGGATCAGCTCACCCCGGGCGGAGGTGGGCGTGGCGAGATCGTCAGCGAGCCAGCGGGCCTGATGGGCCATCGACCGCAGCTCCAAGAGCGAGGCGGCGTGCTCACCCGTGCGCTCGTGGATGCTGGCGGCGAGCCGGGCGACTTCCAGCAGCGCTTGACGGTCTCGGCTCTCCCGGGCCAGGTCGCGGGCCTGCTCGAGCGGCACCCAGGCGGCGTCGTACCGTTCGGCCTGGACCCGCTGCGCGGCCACCGCGAGCAGCGGAGCGGTGCGCAGCGCGGCGCGTCCCAGGGTGCGCTGCAGCGAGGCCAGACGGCCGGCCGTGAAGGTGGCCTCCCGCGTGGCCCCGGCGGCCATCAGCGCCTGCAGCAGCGCAGTGATCAGCCCGATCCGCAGCGGCGGGTCCTCGATCTTGGGCATCGCATCGAGTGCCTCGAGGGCGTGATGGACGGCCTGCAGGGGATGTTCGATGCCGAGGGTGCGGGCCAGCACCGCATGCGCTGCAGCAGCGAGACGTTCAGGGTCCGTGCGCGGATCACTCGCCTCGACAGCGACATCCGCACCAACACCGGCATCTCGATCCGCGATCAGTTCGAGCACGTCCAGTGCCGCGGTGGTCGCCGCCGCTCTCTCCCCGGCTCCTTCGAGCGACTGGGCGAGGCGCAGTCGCAGCTCCTGCTCAGGATCGGCGAGCAGCTGCTCCCGCACGACCGGGAGCGCCGTGAGCGCCGCGCGCAGACGGGCCGCGTCCCGACGCGGATCCACCATGGTCCCGCGAGGTCCGGGGACGGCGGAGCGCTCCATGGCCCGCACCACGACCAGCAGCTCGGGGGAGGCCCGTGGCACCTCCCCCCGACGCCTGCCCCGACCGGTCGGTCGCTCCTCGACGGCCGTCCAGACCGAGGCGTGCTGCGCGAACGGTCCGCGCTCGAGCATCACGGTCACGACGGCGGCCGCCTGCTGGACGGAACCGCTGCGGCGGAGCAGGGTGACCAGGTCCGCCGCGTCGCGGGTGACATGGTCGCCCACACCGGAGAGGACCGCACCGCGCAGCGCTGCGCGCAGCAGGGCGAGTCGGTCCTCGGGGGCGGCGGGGACGTCTCGGAACCGTTGCACGAGGACCCGCGCCTCGCGGTAGCGCTCCGCGTGGTGGAGATCGTTGATCCGACCGGCGGCCTCCCGGGCGTCGCGCGGGCTCGGCAACGGCAGCTGAGCAGGCCGCAGCGCAGCCCGGAGTCGATCCAGATCCGGCAGGCCGCTCCCACCCGGCCCGCCGGCCGGGGCCGGGAGGGAGGCGGCGCCGGAGGTCATCACAGTCGAAACCTACCAAGCGTCCACCTCTCGGCACACGGACAGTTCCGCTCCGTACAATGACCACGGCCCTCGGGTGGGAATCGCATGTCAGGTGCATGCCGTGAACGGTCCCGGACCCCTTGTCAGCAGTATCTGACCCCCATCTCAGGAGAAGAGGTAGCAGTTGTCGGTCGACCTGGCCGGAGGCGCGTCTCCGGCCGTTCCCATGCACGGCACCCCGGATCCGCATGCCGCGATGCCGCTGGAGGGCCCCTACGCCGGCCATCTGCACTTCGACGCGAGCATCGCCCCGGTGCTGCGCACCGACGTGGACGTCGCCGCGTACGTCCGCCGCGGCACCTCCCGCCTCCCGGTCGACACCGCCCTGCTGGCCTCCGAGGAACCGCTGGAGGCGGAGCTCCGCCTCGCCCTGGGGGTGCTCCAGCGGCTCGAGGCCTCGGCGCTCGCGGAGTCACGGGCCATGCTCGCCACCTCGACCGGGAACGAGGCGAGGATCACTGCCTTCCTCGCCACCTGGCTGGTGGACCGTTTCTGGCAGTCCCGCGCCCTGCGCGATCTGCTCACCGGGGTCCATCCCACCGAGAGGCCCCTCCACCGGCACCGGCCGGGTCTCGCGCACATCCTGCGCCGTTTCCACGTGGACCGTGTGCAGCCGCTGCTGAGCCCGGTGTGGACGGGGCTGGCGGGCGAGGCCGTGGCGGCCGGGCACATGGCGCGGATGGCGGTGCAGGAGGCGTCGCTGCAGGCGGCCCTCGCCGCGGTCTCCCGTCGTCTGACGGGCGAGGCCCACCGGGTGACAGAGGTGGTCATCGACCGCCATCAGGCGGCGGTGGACTTCTTCACCGCCGAGGCGATCGGCCGTCTCACCCGCTCGCGGCGCGAGGCGCTCACCGCGCGGGTGCTGCTGTCCCTGGGCTCCCCGCTCGACGGCGGCGGCCTCCCCGACCCCGACCTGCCCTCCGCGCTGGCCGTCCTCGGCCGCACCTCCGCGGATCGCGCCGCACTGCACCGCGCCCGGTACGAGCTCACCCGGCTGCTGCCCGGCCCCGATCTCCCGGCCCCCCACCGCAGCTCACGGCCCCGGATCGGAGGGGGACATGGCGTTCGCCCTCGCTCAGTTCGCCGAGACCTCTGTCCCCGTGAAGTACGAAGACCTCGATTTCGACACCTTCGAGAGCCAGCCCCTGGACGCGCAGACCCTGCGCTCGCTGCGCTACATGTGCGACGTCGAGTTCCACACCTCGTGCTTCCTGCGGGACATGCTGGTCACGCCCTCGCACCGCGAGGAGGACGCCGGCGGCTTCATGACGATGTGGAATCGCGAGGAGTTCTGGCACGGCGAGGCGCTGTCGATGGTGCTGGCGCGCCACGGGATCATCGTCGACTACGACGAGATCAAGGCCAAGCGGGTCAAGCTGGGCTGGACGGGGGCGCTGGGCCCCCTGAAGCAGTCGGTGCTGACGAACCTCGCGGGCACCGACTTCGTGGCCGTGCACATGGTGTGGGGCGCGGCCAACGAGCTCTCCGCCGTGGCCGCCTATCGTCAGCTCTCCGCGATGACCGACCATCCGGCGCTGTCCCCGCTGCTGAAGCGCATCGCCCAGCAGGAGACCCGCCACGTCGCCTTCTACACCACCCAGGGCCGGGAGCGGCTGCTGGCCTCCGAGACGGCACAGAAGATCGTCCGGATGATCATGGCCAAGGTCTGGAAGCCCGTGGGCAGCGGGATGATGGACGAGTCCGAGGTGGTGCACGTGATGAATCATCTCTTCGCCGGGAAGTCCGCTGAGCTGGACAAGCTCGACAAGCGGGTCCAGAAGCTGCCGGGGCTGGAGGGGCTGACCATCTTCCGCAACGCCTTCGCCCGCCTGGGCATCCCCGCCTGAACCGGGGGCGCGGAGCGTCGGCGCAGCGGGCGCGGTGGGCGCAGCACCTGGCCTGCGGCCGCATCCTTAAGACCCCTCTCATCATCGGCTCATGGCGATTTCATCGGGCACCGGTTCACTGCTTCTCGTACGGCACGGACATCCCTGCCACCCCGGTACGAACTCTTCGAGGAGCCCCCGATGACGATCCTGAACCACGAGCCCACCCGCCGCACCGCATCGAGCGCCGTCGTGCAGCCCTCTCAGCCCTCTCCGACGCTCGAGCAGGCCCCCGAGAGCGTGCGCAGCCGCGTGGAGCGGGCCAAGCACGCCTTCTCCACCCGCAACGTCGGGGCGTTCCTGCGCCGCGCCGAGCAGGTCGACCTGCTCACCGGGGACCACGTCCCCCAGGCCGGCGAGGTGGTGCTGGCGCGGGTGACCTCGCTCGGTCACCACAAGCGCCTCGAGAGCCCCGTCTCCCGCCGCCAGATCCTCTTCGAGGGCGACGAGATCGTGGTCGCCTACGGCAGCCGCTATGCCGCCGACCAGTTCCTGGCCATGATCCCCGGGGACCTCGGCCCGGCGCACCTCGCCGCCGCCGGCGGTCTCGCCTCCCGCGTCGTCGATCAGCACTCCCGGATCGCCGGCGCCACCGAGATCGAGCCGATCGGTGTGCTGCGTGACGAGCAGGGCCCGATCACGCTCGCCCGCGCCGCCGCCCACTCCGTGGTCCATGACATCACCTCCCGCCCCGAGCGCCCGGCCCACCAGGTGCCCGTGATCGCAGTGCTCGGCACCTCCATGAACTCTGGCAAGTCCACCGTGCTCGCCGAGCTCGCCCACGGTCTGACCGCCGCCGGGCTGCAGGTCGCCGCCGGCAAGACCACCGGCACCGGTGCGGGCAATGACTACAACCTCTTCCTGGATGCCGGTGTGCACCGAGTCCTGGACTTCACCGACTTCGGCTACTCCTCGACCTTCCAGGTCGATGTCGACGAGGTCCGCGACCTGTTCCTGTCGATGGCCGATGAGCTGGCCGGCGGCGGTGCCTCCTGCCCCGATGTGGTGCTGCTGGAGATCGCCGACGGCGTCTATCAGGGCGAGACCACTCGCCTGCTGGCCGATGAGGAGTTCGGCCGCGTGGTGGACCGGGTCGTCTTCGCCGCCGGGGACGCGCTCGGTGCCGTCGGCGGCGTCGGCGCACTGGACGCACTGGGCCGTTGCCCGGCCTTCGTCTCCGGTGTGGTGACCAGCTCGCCGCTGGCCACCGGAGAGGCCCGTCGCGCCCTGGACGTGCCCGTGGTCCCCACCTTCGACCTGGGCACCGCCGAGGTCGCCCGCGGCCTGGTCGCCGATCTGCTGGAGGAGACGACTGCCGATGCGGCCTGACCGTGAACCGGTCCAGCTCGCCAACGGGTTGCTGAAGCACGCCCCGCCCCTGCCTCCGCTGCTGCGGGGCCGGAGGCGGGGCTGGCTCGCGCTGCTGGTGCTGCTCGGCTTCGGACAGGCCGCGCTCGGTGCGCTCTCGGCATGGGCCCTGGTCAAGCTCCAGGCCGCTCCCACCGGAGCCTCCGAGCTGCTGCTGCGCTCCCTGGGCGTGCTGGTCCTCTCTGCCCTCGCGATCGGTGCCCTGGTGGTGCACGAGCGGGTGGTCTCGGAGAAGCTCGGCCAGGACTACGTCCACCAGCTGCGTCTCACGCTGCTCGGTGACGCCCTCACGCCCGGCCATGCCACCTCGCTGGGCGTGACCGTCGCTCGCACCACCAACGACCTCTCCGGGGTGCGCAACTGGATCTCCCAGGGGATCGCCCCGCTCACCGTGGCCGTCCCCCTGATCGGCGGCACCCTGGTCACCCTCACCGTGCTGCACCCCTTCTTGGCGCTCGCCATGGCCGTGCCGCTCGTGATCCTGGGCGCCTGCCTGCTGGTGTGGGCGCGCACTGCGCTGATCAAGACCCGGCAGATGCGCCGCACCCGGGGCCGGATGGCCTCCCGCATCGCCGACACCGTCACAGCCTCGGACGTCATCCTCGCCTCCGGAGGCACCAAGCGCGAGCTGAAGGGCATCCGGGAGGCCTCGGGCAAGGTCGTCAGCATCGCCGTGGACCGGGCCGAGACCATCGGCACCATCCGCGCCGGCGGAACCGTCGCCGCGACCCTGACCACCCTGCTGGTCGCCGCCAGCGGAACCTACCTGGGTCTCCAACCGGGCGTCACGATGGCCGCGATGGCGGTGGCGGGCATCGCCTCCACCCCGGTGCTGGGGATCGGGCGGATCGTCGAGTACCGCCAGACCTACCGCTCCGCGCGCATGGTGCTGGGTCCGGCGCTGGCCGCCGCCGAGCAGCGCCGCGCCCGCGCCAAGGCCCGTCGCCGGATCTCCGCCCGGGTCGACGCCCCCGCAGATGCCGACGCCTTCGCCCACTTCGAGCTGCCGGGCCTCACCGCCGCCGGCGCCCCGGTGCGCGCACAGCCCGGCGACCGGATACGTCTGGTCTCCGAGGACCCTCGCGCCCCGCAGGAATTCATCCGGCGGATCTTCGAGCTCGCCCCTGGCCCGGAGGACGACCGGCCGGACTCCCTGTGGGTGGACGGGGAGAACCTCCGCAAGGTGGCCTTCAAGCGCAGCCGGATGCTGGTGGGCCTCGCCTCCGCCGGCACCGTCTTCGAACAGGGCACGGTCGCGCGCGCCCTGCACTACCGCCGCCCCGACCTCGACGCCGCCCAGGATCAGGAGATGTTGGACCTGGTGGGCCTGGACATCGACGCCCTGCCGCGCGGTGCGCACACCAAGCTGCGCCGCGGCGGAGAGCCGCTGAACCGTTCCGACCGGGCACGCCTGGCGCTGGCCCGCGCGCTGTACGGGAACCCATCGGTGCTGTTCATCGACTGGCTCGAGGGAGATCTCGACGATGCCGGCGGGCAGATGCTCGAGCGAGTCCTGGACAGCTTCAGCGGGATCGTGGTGATGGTCGGCTCGCACGGGCTGTCCGAGTGCCTCGGGGCCCGGGAGCATCGCCTGGACGTCGTCGAGGATCGCGACTCGGAGGAGCCGGTGACCGTCGGGGGTTCGCGCCGGTCCCGCCATGACGAGGGCGACGAGGACGAGGACTGACCCCGGCGGCCGGCCCCCTGGTCAGGCCCGGGAGCTCGAGGACGAGCGCCCGTCCCCTCCGTGCGAGGGGGCGGGCGCTACTGTGCGCGAGAACGAGGCGCGGCGCCTGCATGAGGATGCCCCCTCCGCGGGCCGCGGACGGCGGGGCGAAGGGGGCATCGGGTCGCGGTGCTCAGCGCGTGGCGCGACGTTCAGTCGTCATCATCGTCGTCATCGTCGTCGTCATCATCGTCATCGTCATCGTCATCGTCATCATCGCACTCGCGCTCGCCGTCGTCCCATTCGCACACGCTGGAGGGGCGCGGTGCCGTGCTCCCGCCGCCTCCGGACGAGGAGGAGCTGCCGCCGGACGAGCTCGACGAGCCGCCGGACGAGCTGCTGGAGGATCCCCCCGAGGAGCGGGGCTGCTGCAGGGAGGGAACGGGTTCCGGGGCCGGCGGGGGCGGGGGCT
>JAKDUN010000513.1 GCA_030457675.1 Brachybacterium sp.
GGCGGCGAGGTCCACCGCGTCCTCGGCCGCGGCGGGATCCCCTTCGTGCGGCTCGTGGCCACCCCTGGCCTGCCCGCCGTCGACCCCCGCCAGGCGGGCCTGTTCCACACCGCCTTCCTCTTCGAGGACCAGGCCGCGCTCGCCGCCACCGTGCTGCGCGCCGCCCAGGACCCGCGCTCCCGCTTCGCCGGCACCGCGGATCACCTGGTCTCCCAGGCCTTCTACTTCTCCGACCCCGAGGGCAACGGCATCGAGCTGTACTGGGACCGTCCGCGCGAGACCTGGCAGTGGACGGGCGGCCAGGTCGCCATGGACTCCCTGTACCTGGACCCCAACGCCTACCTCTCCGAGCACCTCACCGAGGCCGTCGCCGCCGATCCCGGCATCGCCCCCGGCATCGTGGGGCACGTGCACCTGCAGGTCGGCGACGTCGATGTCGCGCGACAGTTCTACATCGACACCCTCGGCTTCGAGGTCACCGTCGGCACTCACCCCGGTGCCCTGTTCGCGGCCGCCGGCGGGTACCACCACCACGTCGCGATGAACACCTGGAACAGTCGCGGCGCCGGCCCCCGCGCCGCCGGGCTGGGCCTGGCCGACGTCGCCATCACCCTCCCCGCCCGCGAGGACCTCGATGCGCTGACCGGTCGCCTCACCCGCGCCGGCATCGACTTCGCGGACGAGGGCCGCTCGGTCTCCGTCAAGGACCCGTGGGGCACCCCCGTGACCCTGAGCCTGCCCGGCACCACCACCGAGGAGCTGCTGGCCCGCTGAGCCGCCGCCCGACGGGACGAGCCCGGGCGCACCGATGGGGTACGCCCGGGCTCCTCGCTCAGGCCTCGGTCCCCGCGCCCCGCGCCTCCTCGGCGATCTGGCGCAGCGCCTGGCGGAAGGCCTCCGCCGGCAGTGCACCGGGGGCCGTGTACTTGTCGTTGAACAGGAAGAACGGCACCCCGCGCGCCCCCATGGAGGCGGCCTCGCGCACCTCGGCCTCGACCTCCTCGTCATGCGTCCGCCCCGCATGGGCGTCCCGGGCGACCTGCTCGTCCAGGCCCGCCCCGACCGCGCGGGCGATGACGGCCCCGGGGTCGAAGGGGTCCGCGGTGCCGGTGAAGTAGCCGCGCTGGAGCTCCAGGAAGTACGCGGTGGCGGCATCGATGCCGCGCGCCTCGCCGAGCGCCTGCATCACCCGGTGCACCGCGCGGGTGTTCGCGATCGGGCGCCCGGTGACGTACTCGCGGCCCATCTCGCGCGCCATCTCCTGGATCTGCGCCTCCATCTCGCGCACCTTCTCCTCGGGCATCCCCTTGGCCTCGACCAGGTGGGCGATGTTGTCCTGCACGGAATCGGTCGGCGAGGTGGGGTCGAGCTCGAAGGAGTGGGCGCGGAGGTGGACCCGGCCGGTCAGGCCCTCCGCCTCGATCGCGTCGTGCAGGCGGGACTCGCCGATGTAGCACCAGGGGCACACCACATCGGCCCACACATCGATCGTGATCAGCGGCGATGTCGCCTCGCTGGGGGCGGCGGGGTCCTGGCTCATCGTGCTCCTCCATGGGGTCGGCGCCGGCGGCGTCACCACCGGCATGCGTGAGAACCGTACTGCTCTGCCGTGCGTGCGGAGCTGAGGAAGTCCGCAACATCGTCTCACCGGGGCCTCACCGGCGCCCCGCATCATGAGGGCCTCAGCC
>JAKDUN010000514.1 GCA_030457675.1 Brachybacterium sp.
GAGACCGCTCCCCCGCTCGCTCGGCAACATCTTGACCGAGCTCGAGAGCGATCTCGGCATCCCGCGTGCCGCGCACGGGGACCTCACCGCCTGGCAGGACCAGGGCGTGCTGCTGCTGAACCGCGTGCTCACGGTCGCGCCGGGCGAGGCGGGGTCGCACCGCCGACGGGGCTGGGAGGAGATCGCCGAGCACGCGCTGAGAGCGCTGGTGGCGCGCGGTGGTCCGCTGGTGGCGATCCTGTGGGGCCGCGATGCACAGTCGCTGATCCCACTGCTGGGGGACGTGCCGCATCTCGCCAGCCCCCACCCCAGCCCGCTGTCGGCCTCCCGCGGATTCTTCGGCTCCCGGCCGTTCTCCCGGGCCAATGCGCTGCTGGAACAGCAGGGAGCGGCCCCGATCGACTGGCGGATCTCCGACTGAGCAGGTCCCGTGATCTGTGTCAGATGCGCCCTCTCCCCGTGGGTTCCCCGTGGGCGCGAGAGGCTCGATGTGCCATTCTCGAGGGTCGGCACCCGCCCCGGGCACACGGTCCGGGCTCGCGGCGCAGGCGGGAGAATGCCCCGCCGGTGGGAGATCCGGCAGCACGTGACGAAGGGAGACCGCGGTGGCAGAGCCCCGTTCAGCGGCCGAGGAGGCCGACGATCCGAGCACCAGCCCGGAGCGACTGCTCGAACTCACCGAGAAGCATCCTCAGCTGCACCGCCTGATCGTGCTGAACCCGTCGAGCCCCGACGTGGCGCGGCAATGGATCCTGGCCACGAACCCGTGGGCGAAGCAGGCCTACGACGCGAGCCACTCGGCCGATCCCGGGGACGCCGCGCCCACTGATGACGCCGCAGCCGCCGAGGAGGACCTCGATGCGGTCTCCGTCTGGGGCGACCTCGGCACCGGAGCCACCGCCACGGCCTCGGACTCCGCCCCGCCGGAGATCCCGGACGAGACTCCGACCGCCTCGGTACGGATCGCCGAGAACGCCGGCGTGGTGCCGCTCGGGGCGGCCCCCGCTGCGGCGACGGCGCCGACCCCCGCCGCGCCGGAACCAGCATCTCCCGCCGCCGAGGCGCACTCCGCGCCTCCGGCGTACCCCGCGGCGCCCGCCCTCGCCGCAGGCGCTCCGCCCGCCGAGCCCGAGCGGGACGACGGCTCCCGCAACCGCCGTCGGGCCTGGTACGCCTGCGGCGGCTGCCTGCTGCTCGCGCTCGTGCTGGTGGTCGTCATGGCGCTCGTCGGGCGCGCCTGGCTCTCCGGGGACGAGGAGGAGTATCAGCGCGACAGCTCGACCACGGCGGCCGAAGAGACCCCCTCCGAGCAGCCGACGGAGGAGCCCACCGAGGAGGAGACCCAGGACCCTGTCTCCCCGGCGCCGGAGGATGCGCGGGAGATGAACGAGCTGCGCTCCCCCACCGGGAACATCTCCTGCGTGCTGGAGGAGGACTCGGTGTCCTGCTCGGTCCTCGAGCACGACTACAGCGGCAGCGGTGTCGAAGGCTGCGAGGACGGCCCCTTCTCGATCACGGTCGCCGAGGAGGATCCCGCGCGCGCCTGCGGCTCGTCCTTCCTCAGCGAGGAGGGCACGACCCTCGAGTACGACGACAGCGCGACCTACGGCGATATGGCCTGTACCAGCCGCTTCGACGGCATGACCTGCTGGAACACCGTCACCGGCAAGGGATTCATGGTGAACCG
>JAKDUN010000515.1 GCA_030457675.1 Brachybacterium sp.
GCGAGCGCCTCGGCGAGCTGCTTCTTCAGCTTCTTCGGGTCGGTGATGCGCACCGCGCCGAGCCCCACGGCCTGCGCGATCGCCGCATAGTCGACGTCCTCGTGGTCGGTGCCGTGATCGGGCAGGCCCTCCACCAGCATCTCGAGCTTGACCATGCCGAGGCTGGAGTTGTTGAAGACGAGGATCTTGGTGTTGAGGTCATGGAGCTTCACGGTGAGCAGCTCGCCCATCAGCATGCCGAGGCCGCCGTCGCCGCTCATGGAGATCACCTGCCGCTCGGGGAACGCCAGCGAGGCGCCGATCGCCTGCGGGAGGGCGTTGGCCATGCTGCCGTGGTGCCAGGAGCCGAACAGGCGGCGCTTCGGTTGAGGGGTGATGTAGCGGGCGCCCCAGACGTTGCACATGCCGGTGTCCACGGTGAACACGGCGTCCTCGTCGGCGAGGTCGTCGAGGGTCGCGGCGACGAACTCGGGATGGATCGGCGTCATCCTCTCGACGTTCTTCGTGTACGCGGAGACCACGCCGGTCAGGGCCTTGTGGTGGGCCTTCAGCTGGCGGTGCAGGAAGCGGGCGCTCTTCTCGCGGGTCAGCAGCGGCATCACGGCCTGCAGGGTGAGTCCCACATCGCCGTGGAGCGCGAGGTCCAGCGGCACGCGGCGACCCAGCCGGGCGGCCTCGGCATCGATCTGCACGATCTTCGGAGCGTTCCGCTCCTCGCCGGGGAGGAACTCGTTGTAGGGGAAGTCGGTGCCCAGCAGGATCACCAGATCCGCCTCGTGCATCGCCTCGTAGCAGGCGCCGTAGCCGAGCAGTCCGCTCATCCCTA
Organism: Brachybacterium sp.; assembly: GCA_030457675.1. Lineage (GTDB taxonomy): Bacteria > Actinomycetota > Actinomycetes > Actinomycetales > Dermabacteraceae > Brachybacterium. Next base: position 827 of record JAKDUN010000515.1, read on the forward strand.
CATCGAAGGGATTGTCGTACTGCATGAACTCCTTGCCGCCGAAGGCGTGCCCGATCGGTGACTTGATCCGATCGGCGAGCTCGAGCACCTCCTCACGGGCATCCCGCACCCCGGCGCCGGTGAAGAGGGTGACGGTGTCCGCCTCGTCGATCAGCTCGGCGAGGCGGCCGACGGGCTCCGGGGCGGGCTGGACGCGTCCGAGGTCGGTGGCGAGGTCGCGGGTCAGGGGCCCGTCGACTTCCTGGTCTGCCACGTCACCGGGCAGCACCAGCACCGAGACGCCCTGCTTCGCGATCGCCGTCTGCACGGCGATGTGGAGCATGCTCACCCCGTGGCTGCCGGAATTGACCATCTCGCAGAAGTGGGAGCACTCGCGGAACAGGGTCTCCGGATGCGTCTCCTGGAAGAAGCCGGTACCGATCTTCTCGGAGGGGATGTGCGAGGCGATCGCCAGCACCGGGGCGCCATCGCGGTGGGCATCGAACAGCCCCTGGATCAGGTGGGTGTTGCCCGGTCCGCAGGAGCCGGCGCAGACGGCGAGCTTGCCGGTCAGTCGGGCCTCGGCGCCGGCGGCGAAGGCCCCGGCCTCCTCGTTGCGCACATGGATCCATTCGATGCCCTCGGTGGTGCGCACGGCGTCGACCACGGGGTTCAGCGAGTCGCCGACCACTCCGTAGATCCGCTCGACGCCGAGATCGCGCAGCTGGGTGACGAGGAGCTGGGCGAAAGTGCTGGCCATGGTGGTACCTCCAATGGGTGCGTCCGAGTGGGGCGCCGGGCCCGGGCACGGCGCCCGTTGCCCTCATCCTAGCCTCGATGTTTCATCGGGGTTGTGAGCGGGGGCGACCGGCGTCGTTGCC
>JAKDUN010000516.1 GCA_030457675.1 Brachybacterium sp.
CCGGCTTCGACGTGGTCACCGTGAAGATGGGCTACCTCGAGCCCGAGCAGTACGAGGCGGCCGCGGACTGGCTGCTGGCGCTGACCCCGGGCGGCGTGGATCAGGACCTGCTGCGTCTGGGCCACTCCCGGATCAACCGGCCGATGCTCCCCTTCGATCCGGAGATCCCCGCACCGACGGCGGCCCACGTCGTGACCGGCGGCGGGGCGCAGCCCGGCGGCGCGTAGCCCGCCAGGGCGGACCGGGGCACGGCGTCACGCGGGGCCCCCGATCCTGCGCACAGTCCCTTCAGGACCGTGCAGCGGAATACCGTGCGATCAGGGCGTCGATCACCTCGCGCGCACCAGTAGCCGCTCCCTCGGGCAGAGCGGCGCCGGCGAAGAGAGTCTGCGCCCACGCCGTGGAGTCGACCCTCAGCGTGGCCGCGGCGTTGGGATGGTCCCCGCGGGTGACGGCGAGCCCTTGCTCGTCCCAGGTCAGCGCGTATCCGTATGTCACAGGCGCAGCACAGCGCCCGTCGGCGAGCAACAGCTGCACCGCCAATGGATTGCTGCCCCGATGCTCGATTCCCCGGGACATGGTCTTCATCGCCAGGACCGCGGCGTCGGGGGTCAGTCCGCCCTCAGGGGTCCAGCTGGGGGATCCGTGCGCCCACTGAGCCACGGCCTCCAGCGGGCCTTCCAGCTCGTGACCCCACGGCGTCAGTTCGTAGCCCTTTCCCAGGGCAGGAGGGGCGAAAGCAGTCGGGACGACGATCCCCTTCGCCTCCAGCTCGCGCAGACGGGCGGTGAGAACAGCGGGGGTGATCCCGTGCAGCAGGCTGGCCAGCTCGCTGAAGCGCTTGGGGCCCAGGAACATCTCCCGCACGACCGGGTACGTCCACACGTCACCGATGAGCTCGATGCCATGGGCGGTGGCGCATGCATCCCCGTGCTCGGCATAACTCTTCCGGATCGGCATCCGATCATCCTACCCGGAACCTATTGGCCGCATATCATGCCATATGCTTAACATAGTGCCCATGATGACGACGACGTCACACACCGAACAGCTCACGACCACCGATGGCGCGACCATCGCCTCGACCACGCAGGGCGTGGGACCCCCGCTGGTGATGGTGTCCCCGGTCAGCTCCTCGCGCACCACGGACCCGCAGCAGACCCTCCCCGCAGCGCTCGCCGAACACTTCACCGTCACGACCTACGACCGGCGAGGGGACGGTCAGAGCACCATGCCGCCGGGAACGACGATCGACGAATACGCCGTGCAGCAGGAGATCGAGGACATCACCGCGCTCGCGGAGCGCACGGGCGGCCAGATCGACGTCTACGGCTTCTCCTCCGGAGCGGTCCTCGCGCTCCTCGCCGCACAGGCGGGGGCGCCGATCCGGCGATTGGTCCTGCTCGAGCCCCGGCTCCACGAGCCGGGCGCTCTGGCGGTCGAAGGTGCCAGGATGCGCGAGCTCATGCCCCAGGACCGCAGAGCCGCACGCGACTACTACCTCACCGATGTCGTGGGGGTGCCCGCCGAGGTCCTCGAGCAGCTCCCCACCACCGACCAGCATCTGGCCGACGCACCGACGATGCTCCATGAGTTGGAGTTCCTCCCGGGTTGCGACGCGGAGCACTTCGCAGGCCTGGCCACACCCACCCTGATCATGGTCAGCGACAGCACGGTCCCGGAGA
>JAKDUN010000517.1 GCA_030457675.1 Brachybacterium sp.
CCAGGCCGACTGGGCGTTGCGGGCGTTCTCCTGCCCGATCGGGCTGCGCAGCGCCGGGAACCCGGAGTACCCGAGCCGTGTGGCGAGGCGGGAGACGGTCGCGGCGTTCACCCCGGCGCGCTGGGCGAGCGCGGTGATGCTGGTGGAGCCGGCGGCGAGAGGATCGGCGAGGATCTCCTCGGCCACACGGCGCATGGTGGGGGTCAGCTCCGCGAGGCAGTCGCGCAGGGTCTGCAGCGCGGGCCGGGACGAGGCAGGGGGCTCAGGGGTCATGATCGCTCTCGGGTCGGGACGGCTCAGGTGTAGAACAGCTGGGCGGAGGCGGTGGTGTCCGCCCCCGGCACCACTCTGACCCAGTGGGCGCTGAAGCCGCTGGGGAACACGTGGGTGACCAGCTCCCCGGCACCGACGGTGAGACGCTCGCTGCGGGAGAAGCGCCCGTCGCCGTGGATGTCCACCTCGAGAGCGAAGGTCACCTCGGCATCGCCGTGGTTTTCCAGGTGCAGGCACTTCTGGTCGAAGCCCGTCATCAGGTACGGGTCCGAAGCCTCCCCCGCCTGCACCTCGGCGCGCCACCAGGGACCGCCCCAGCCCGAGGGCTTCCCGAAGCTCCACAGGTCATCGGTCTTGCCGAACCAGAGTCCGGACTGCGGCTCGGCGGTGGTGACGTTCTTGCCGCCGCTGGGGGAGGCGTTGTCCGCGCCGAGCACGAGCATGCCCTTCCAGGAGCAGAAGTCGCCGAGCACCCACAGGTGCGTGGAGATCGGACGCAGTCCCCAGATCCGGCCGCCGTAGGCCCAGGGGGAGAGCTCGTAGAACATCCCGTGGTGGTCCACCAGCAGTCGCTCGTGCTCGGTCTCGCGGATCCGCGGCCACTCCGTCTGCCACTTGTGGTCGAAGGTGTGGGAGGCCTTGGGGAGGCGGTAGCGGGTCCAGGTGTCATCGCGTGCGGTGTACACCTCGAGGATCGCGGAGGCCCGGTCCCAGCCGGTCGCGAAGATGGTGTCGGTGAAATCGCCGCGCCCGGCGATCGCCGTGTAGGGCTTGCGGGAGATGATCCTCCAGGCCGTGCCGTCGTACTCCGCGAGCCGGCCGCGGCTGTGCGTGCCCGCCCAGTCGTCCTCGCCGTACTCGTTCGAGCAGACCACCAGGCGGCCGTGCGCGCTGTAGCAGTCCTTGTAGTGCACCTTCCACTCACCCTCGGTGAGGAGCTCCTCGTTGAGGTCGAAGGCCTGCTGAACGGCGCGGGTGGTGAGCTCCAGCTCGAAGACCAGCCCCTCCATGGTCAGCACGTACACATGGGTCTCCGGGCGGGTGAGGTGGCGGGCCGTGCCGCACAGACGGTGCGGGGCGAGCTCCTCGATCGTGTGCACGGTGTGGTCCGGCTCGATCACGTGCGGGCCGATCACCAGCAGCCCCGTCTCGAAGTGCACGAAGCGGTTGGTGTACGTGCCGTCCACGCCGAGAGCCTCGGGGACCTTCTCCATCGAGAAGTCGCCCTCGATGCGGCGCAGGCTCACCCCGGCGCCCGTCCCGGCGCGATGCGAGTTGTAGTTCTGCACGTACATCGCGCCGTTGTACGGCATCAGCGCGCCCACGCCGAGCTCGCTGCGCGGAGGCCCGTAGTCACCGATCTGGGCGAGGGACGGGGCGACGCCGGAGACGGTGGCGAGGGGGGA
>JAKDUN010000518.1 GCA_030457675.1 Brachybacterium sp.
GCGATCTCGAGGTCCGGGTTCTCGGCAGACATCATCGTCCTCCAGGGGGTGTCGAGTGCCCGGGCCCGGCCCGGGCGGTCAGATCGACAGCCTACGGCGGCGGGGCCGGAAAGGAGAGGGATCTCCGCAGTCCCGTCGGACCCGCTCCGGACCCTCTGCGGATCGCCCGCTGCGGCGGGCCTCGCTGCGTCTGACGGCGCCCCGGTGTGACCAACCCAGCGGAGGGAAACTGCTGGCAAGAGGACGTCCTGCCCTCCTGCTCCACCTCCGGGTATGACAGGCTCGACGGAACGAGCGACTTCAGGGTCCCCGTGATGACGAACTGCTCCTCGAGCGTCCTGCACGGCAGCGCGCACGCCCCGGGGATGTGCGACGACGCATCCACCGGGACGATATGGCGGAGGAAGGACACAGCATGGCCAGCGCGCCGGCGACGGACCAGAGCGCCACGGACATCCTGCCGCGCCGACGGGTCGTCGGCTATGCGATGGGCGATGTCGCCAACAACGTCGCCTTCCAGATGACGTCCCTGTTCCTCATGGTCTACATGACCGACATCGCGGGCGTCTCCGCAGGGATCGCCGGGGTGATCTACGGCGTCACCAAGGTCTGGGCCGGGGCGACGGACCTGCTCGCCGGCAACACCGTCGGCCGCAAGCAGACTCGGCACGGACGGCTGCGGCCCTGGCTGATCGGGGTCAGCCCGATCCTCGCGATCTCGCTGGTCGCGCTGTTCAGCACCCCGGCGGCGCTGGGACCGATGGCGACCGTGGCCTGGATCCTGCTGTTCGACGCCGCCTTCCAGCTCTGCTACTCCTTCGTGAACATCCCCTACGGCTCGCTGTCCGCGGCGATGACGGAGAACGCCACCGACCGCTCCCGTCTCGCGGGCGCCCGCTCCATCGGTGGCGCGGTCACCGGTGTGGTGCTGTCGCTGGTGCTCTCCCCGCAGTTCGAGGACACGACGGTCAATGGCATCCGGATGACCTTCACGATCGCCACTGTCGTGCTGGCCGTCCTGGCCCTGGTCTTCTACTGGATCTGCTTCAAGAACACCAAGGAGGTCGTCCCGGCCGGCCCGGGGCGGTCACCCTGCGCACCACGCTCGCGATGGTGCGGCAGAACAAGCCGCTGATCGTGCTGTGCCTGGGCGCGCTGTTCCTGCTCGCCGGCTCCTTCACCATGAACGCGGTGATGATGTACTACGCGCGCGACGTGGTGGGCGGCGCCGGGTACTTCACCCTGCAGTTCCTGCTCCAGACCGTCGGCACCATCGCCATCGCCTCGGTGATCCCGCGCGTCTCCGCACGTCTCGGCAAGCGCACCGGCTATGTGGTGCTCGCGCTGTTCGCAGCCCTCGGACTGGTCATCATCGGATTCACCCCGACCGGGAACCTGCCGATCGCACTGCTCGCCTTCCTCCTCTACGGCATCGGATTCGGCGGCACCAACGCGCTGATGTTCTCCATGCAGGCAGACACCGTCGACTACGGCGAGTGGAAGACGGGCACCCGCGCCGAGGGCGGTGCGTACTCGGTCCTCTCCTTCGTGCGCAAGACCGGGCAGGGCATCGGTGGCTTCCTCGGCGGCGCGATCATCGCCGCTTTCGGCTATGTCTCCGGTGCACCGGACCAGACCGAGCAGGCGGTGCAGGGCATCAAGGTCGCCGCC
>JAKDUN010000519.1 GCA_030457675.1 Brachybacterium sp.
GGTGGGTTCGTCGAGGAAGCGAAAGGGGGATGGGAAGGCAGACGTACCTCATGTCCATGAACACCACCACGATGAACACCACGACGAACAGGCTGCTGGAGCTGCCGCTGCTCACCCCGGACCTGCGGGCCGCGGTCGAGCGGCTCCGGGAGATGGCCGACGACGAATGGATTCCAGCGATCCTCTACGGGCGTGCCTCGCAGGACCGGCACAAGCTGATGCGCTCGATCGATGACCAGCTCACCGACATGGTCGGCTGGTGCCTGCCGATCCGCTGGTACCCGGAAGCGATCGTCCGCGACGCCGACCGGTCCGCCTCCCAATGGCGCAAGAAAGAACGGGAGGGCTTCGATGAGGCGATGGCGCTGATCGAGTCCGGCAAGTACGGCGGCTTCGCCTCCTGGGAGCCGTCTCGTGCCGGACGCGACATGGAGGTCTACGTGCAGCTGCGCAAGGCCTGCCAGCGTGCCGGAGTCCTCTACCTCACCCACGGACGGGTCTACGACTTCGCCCGCTCCGATGACTCGTTCATGATGGGGTTTGAATTCCTCCGCGCCGAGGCAGATGCGAACACGATGCGCGAACGGCAATTACGCACGGTCAAGCTCAACGCCGACAAGGGCCGCCCCCACGGTCGCCTCCCGTACGGGTACCGGCGGGTCTACGACCAGCACACTGGTGTCCTGCTGCGCCAGGAACCCGACCCTCACACGGGGCAGATCGTTCGTGACGCTGCTCGGGACGTGCTGGCGGGTAAGAGCATGTACTCGGTCGCGATGCGGTTGCAGGATGCCGGGGAGCCGACGCCGAAGAAGCCGTGGGCCGAGAGCCCTCGCGGCTGGGACACCTACACGGTCCGTCAGGTGCTCCAGAACCCCACGATCGCGGGCAAGCGCGTCTACCGGGGCGAGGTCGTCGGTGACGCCCAGTGGGAACCGCTGATCGACTGGGAGGACTTCCAGAAGCTCCAGCGCCTGTTCGCTGACCCGGGCCGGCGGGTCAAGGGCGGGGGCGGGATGGCTGCGAAGACCCTCATGGTCCACATCGCCCGCTGCCACTACTGCGGCAGGCCGCTGAAGCGGGCCACGCTGCGGAAGAAGGAGAGGACTCCCGCGGTGAAGTATCAGTGCCAGTTCCGGGGGTGTTATAAGACGATGATCTCCCAGCCGGGCCTGGACGCCTACGTCGAGCAGGTCGTGTTGGAGTGGTTCCAGAACCCCGCGAACCTGTCCCGCCTCACCGGCCACGATGACAACAGCTGGCTCCAGGTCGCCGGGGCTGCTGAGCAGAAGCGGGCGGCGTTGCAGGCCCGCCTGGACGAGGTGATCGAGCAGTATGCGGCCGGGAGCCTGAACCTCGACACGCTGACCAAGCTGGAAGCAGCGCTGCGCCCCCAGATTGCTGAGGCGGAGCAGGCGCTCATCCCGCCGGTGACCGATGACCGCGTCCGCGCCCTGGTCACCGCTGAGGACGTGCCCGCCGCGTGGGCGGGCCTGCCGTTGGCGGAACGGCGGAAGATCATCAAGGCCACGTTCAACGTCCGCATCCGCCAAACGCAGAATCGGGGGCAGAACAGGTTTGAGCCCGAGCGGGTCCTTATCGAGCCCCGCGCGCTCTAAAGGACGCGGGGCTCGAAGCCAGAGAGGGCAGAGTGCCAGTTCAGTAGGT
>JAKDUN010000110.1 GCA_030457675.1 Brachybacterium sp.
TCCTGCCGGAGATCGAAGGATCCAGCGCCCCGTAGTCGTAATCGAGATCAGGAAGCGTGTACTCCGCCATGTGGATCATCCCTTCGTCGTGGTGGACGCAGGCCCAGCCGATGCGTGACCTGCCGTGCCATCCATCCTGCCACGAGGGAGCGCGTGGTGACAGGGCACGTTCGGGGAGGGATCCGGGCAGCCGTGCGCGTTCCGCCGTCCGCCGTCGCCCGGTGCCGGTGACGCAGGGGTGTCGGGGCCGCGGTCCACAATGGGGGGATGGACCAGTCTCGCCGGGTGCTCCCGTCGTTCTTCTCCCCTGCCACCCAGGAGTGGTTCGCGGAGTCGTTCGCCGCCCCCACCCCGGCGCAGGTGGCGGCGTGGGAGGCGATCGAGCGGGGCGATGACACGCTGGTGGTCGCTCCGACGGGCTCGGGCAAGACCCTCGCCGCCTTCCTCACCGCGATCGACCGTCTCGCGCTTCCGCGTCCCCGCACCGGGCCGACCGGTCGGCCGGGCGGCAGTCGTGGAGAGCATCCGGAGGGCGGCCGGCCGAACGGTCAGCGGCCGGCGACCCGCGTCCTGTACCTCTCACCGCTGAAGGCCCTCGGCGTCGATGTGGAGCGGAACCTGACCTCGCCACTGGTGGGGACGGCACGGACAGCGGACCGGCTGGGCATCCCCACCTCCCCGCTCAGCGTGGGGGTGCGCACCGGCGACACCCCGACCGCCGAGCGTCGGCGGCTGATCTCCCGGCCGCCGGACATCCTCATCACCACCCCCGAGTCACTGTTCTTGATGCTCACCTCGCAGGCGCGGGAGACGCTCCGCGACGTGGACACCGTGATCCTCGACGAGGTCCATGCGGTGGCGGGGACGAAGCGGGGTGTGCACCTGGCGCTGTCGCTGGCCCGCCTCGATGCGCTGCTGAAGGCGCCGGCGCAGCGGATCGGGCTCTCAGCGACCGTGGAACCGATCGAGGAGGTCGCGTCCTTCCTCACCGGCGCCGACCGTGCCCGCGAGGTCGCCGTGGTGCGCCCGGAGTCGACCAAGACCTGGGACCTCACGATCACAATGCCGGTCCCGGACCTGCAGGCGATCGAGCCGCCGCCGGATGCGGTGGACGACGAGGACGTCTCCGGTACGATCTGGCCGCATGTCGAGCGGGCCGTGCTGGATGAGGTGCTCGCCCACCGCTCCACGATCGTGTTCACCAACTCGCGCAGCCAGGCCGAGCGCCTCACCGGCAAGCTCAACCGGCTGCATGCGCGGCGCCCGGGCCACGAGGCATCGCCGGGCGACGAGTTGGCGGGAACCGACCCGGCGGATCCCGAGATCGAGGACATCGCACGCGCCCATCACGGCTCGATGTCCAAGGAGGTCCGCGCCGGGATCGAGGACCAGCTGAAGTCCGGAACGCTGCGCTGCGTGGTGGCGACCTCCTCGCTCGAACTGGGAATCGACATGGGCGCCGTGGACCTGGTGCTGCAGGTCGCCGCGCCGATGTCCGTCTCGAGCCTGCTGCAGCGGGTGGGCCGCGCCGGGCACGACGTCGGCGCCGTCTCCACCGGCTCCCTGCACCCGCTGCACGCTGCGGACGTGCTGCGCAGCGCGGTCGCCGTCCAGGAGGCGGTGGCGGGCCGGATCGAACCGCTCTCGGTGCCGCGCAACGCCCTGGACGTGCTCGCCCAGCACACCGTCTCCGCGGCGGCGATGGACGATCTGCAGATCGAGGACTGGTTCGCGCTGGTCCGCGCCGCGCATCCCTACCGGGCGCTGCCCCGCTCCGCCTTCGACCAGACCATCGATCTGCTGGCCGGCCGGTATCCCTCCACCGCCTTCTCCGAGCTGCGGCCACGGCTCGTGCACGACCACGAGACGGGGACGCTGTCGGGCCGCCCCGGCGCCCAGCGCCTCGCGGTCACCAGCGGTGGCACCATCCCCGACCGTGGGCTGTACCCGGTGCACCTGGTGGCGGGCGATGACGACTCCCAGCCGCGGCGGGTGGGCGAGCTCGATGAGGAGATGGTCTACGAGTCCCGTCGCGGGGACGTGATCACGCTGGGCACCACCAGCTGGCGGATCGAGGAGATCACCGCCTCCCGGGTCACGGTCTCCCCCGCCTTCGGCATGAGCGGGCGCATCCCCTTCTGGCACGGGGACGGGGACGGTCGCCCGGCGAGCCTGGGCCGCGCGATCGCCACCGCGCAGGCGGAGCTCGCCGGCGCCGACCGGAGCGAGGCCGACTCGCGTCTCGCCGGGCTCGGCCTCGAGGCGAATGCTCGCACCGTGCTGCTGGACCACCTGTCCGAGCAGCAGCAGGCCACCGGTACCGTCCCCGGGCCGCAGCAGCTGGTGGTGGAGCGGTTCCTCGACGAGCTCGGCGACTGGCGGGTGGTGCTCCACTGCGCCTACGGGCAGCGGATCACCGGACCCTGGGCGCTCGCAGTCGGTGCCCGGGTCGAGGAGCGGTACGGCCTGGACGGCCAGGTGATGGCCGCCGATGACGGGATCGTGCTGCGCATCCCCCACGGCGAGGAGCCTCCCGGCGCGGATCTGTTCGTGTTCACCCCCGAGGAGATCGAGGAGGAGGTGCGCCGGCTCGTCGGCTCCTCCGCACTCTTCGCGGCCCGGTTCCGCGAGTGCGCGGCCCGCGCCCTGCTGCTGCCGCGCCGGGATCCGTCTCAGCGCGCGCCGCTGTGGCAGCAGCGCCAGCGCTCCGCGCACCTGCTCGAGGTGGCCCGCCCCCACCCGGACTTCCCGATCATGCTCGAGGCGGCGCGCGAGTGCCTGCAGGACGTCTACGATCTGCCCGCCCTCGTGGAGCTGATGGGACAGATCGGTGGGCGCCGGGTCGAGGTGCGCGAGGTCGAGACCTCCTCCCCCTCCCCCTTCGCGCGCTCGCTGCTGTTCGGCTACCTCGCGCAGTTCATCTACGACGCGGATGCTCCCCTGGCCGAGCGGCGCACCGCCGCCCTCGCCCTGGATCAGTCGCTGCTCGCGGAGCTGCTGGGCTCGGTCAGCCTGCGGGAGCTGCTGGACGCAGGCGTCATCGCCGAGGTGGAGCAACAGCTGCAGGGACTCACCGCCGAGCGGGCGCTGCGCAGCGCGGAGCAGGTCGCCGATGTGCTGCGGCGCCTGGGCCCGCTCACACCCGAGGAGCTCGCCGAGCGCGCCGGCGACGAGCTCGATCTGGACGCTGCCCTGGCACAGCTGCAGCAGGCGCGGCGCCTCATCACCGTGCGCCTGGCCGGGAGGGAGCACCTCGCCACGGTCGAGGACGCGGGCCTGCTGCGCGATGCACTGGGCACCGCGTTGCCGCCCGGCATCCCGCGGGCGCATCTGGAACCGGTCGATCGCGCCGTGCCGCAGCTGCTCTCCCGCTGGGCACGGGGTCGCGGTCCGTTCCTCGCCACCGCACCGGTGGACGCCTTCGGCCTGGCCCCGGGCGTGGCCCGCGGCGCGCTCGAGCAGCTCTCCGCCGAGCGGGTGCTGGCCCAGGGCGAGTTCACCCCGGGCCGTGAGGGTGAGGAGTGGGTGGAGGCGGAGGTGCTGCGACGCATCCGTCGCGCGAGCCTCGCCGCCTCCCGGCGCGATATCGCACCGGTCGCCGGCCCGGTCTATGCGCAGTTCCTCGGGCAGTGGCAGCACCTGGCAGGCCGCCGCTGCGACGGCCGACGGGAGAGCGCGCACTGGCGCGGTGAGGACGGTCTGCTGTCCGTGATCGACCAGCTCGCGGGAGTGTCTCTGCCGCTGTCGGCGTGGGAGTCGCAGGTGCTGCCGGTCCGACTGCCGGACCTCACCCCGGCGCTGTTGGATACGGCATTCGCTGCCGGGGAGCTGGTGTGGACCGGGCACGGCCGGCTCGGCGCCGACGACGCCTGGATCCGGCTCCACCTCTCAGACGCCCTGCCGCTGGGGCTGGAGGCCGCCGAGCTCGAGGAGAACGCCGCGGCGCTGGCACCGGACTCCCCCGCCGCCCGGATCCTCGCCCTGCTGCGCGGCACGCCCGGGGCGCTGCGGCACGGAGAGCTCCTCACGGCGCTCGCGGACCAGGGCGAGGCGGTCGAGCCCGCCGCCGTGCAGGAGGCGCTGTGGGATCTCGCCTTCCGTGCCCTGATCACCAACGACTCCTTCGAGGCCCTGCGCAGCTACGGCCGCGGCCCGGCCGCCTCGCGATCCGGGCGGGCTGCGGGGAAGGTGGCCCCGGGCCGATCCCGGCCGCTGACCCGTCGCGGAGCGGGGCGACTCTCCGCGGCGATGATGCGCCAGGGCGTCTCCTCGGTCTCCGAGCTCGCGCACGGCCCGATCGGAGCAGGGCGCTGGTCCGCAGTGCGGGTGGAGGGGGTGGACCCTGCGGCGAGGGCCGCGGCGCTGGCCACCTTGCTGCTGGACCGGCACGGCGTGGTCACACGCGGCGCAATGGACGTCGAGGACATCCCCGGCGGCTTCGCCGCGGTCTACCGGGTGCTCGCGGTGCTCGAGGAGAACGGCTCCTGCCGCCGCGGCTACTTCGTGGACCATCTGGGGGCCTCGCAGTTCGCGCCGGTCGAGGCGGTGGACCGATTGCGGGACCGTGATCGGGAGGCGGAGGCGCTGCCCGGGGGCGAGGAGAGCCCGGCCGGCCCGTCGGCCGACGCCGTCTGCGTCGCCCTGGCCGCGACCGATCCCGCGAACCCTTACGGCGCCGCACTGACCTGGCCACCGCTGCCGATCCCGCCCCCAGAAGGGGCCACCGCCCGGCCCGCACGCCGGGCCGGCGCACTCGTGCTGCTCGCCGACGGACACGTCGCGGCCTTCGTCGACAAGGGCGCCAAGCACCTGCTGTGGTGGGCCGACGAGACGGCGACGCCCAGACTCGCCGCGCAGCTGGTGCGAGCGATCGCCGAGGACTCCCGCCTGCCCCAGCTGCGGATCGAACGGATCAACGGCCACCCGATCGATGCCGCGCCGGTCGCCGGGATCGGCGAGGCGCTCGTGGCGGGTGGCTGCTACCGCTCCCCGCGCTCGCTCCGCGTGCGGGCCGGTGATCGCTGATGCCGGGGAGGACCGCGAATGCCTGAGGGGGACACCGTCGCCCGGCAGTGCCGGATCCTGCACGACGCGCTCGCCGGCGCCGTGCTCACCGCCTGCGACCTGCGGGTGCCGCGCGCCGCGACCGCGGACCTCACGGGCTGGATCGTGACGGAGGTGCGCCCGCGCGGCAAGCACCTGCTGCTGCGGCTCGCTCCGCCCTCCCCCGGCGCGGCCCCGCTGACCCTGCACAGCCATCTGAAGATGGACGGGATCTGGCACGTGGACGGGAAGGCGCTGCGCTCGAGCGACACCAGCGCCGGACCCCGCTCCGCGGACACGATCCGGATCGCTCTCGCCGCCCGCCACCCGGACGGGCGCGCGGCGCGCGCGATCGCCTACGACGTCAAGCAGGTGCGCCTGGTGCGCACGGCCGACGAGGACTCGCTCGTGGGTCATCTGGGACCGGATCTGCTCGATCCCTCCTGGGACGAGCATCGCCAGCTGCGCGAGCGGGCGATCGAGCTCCTCGCCGCGGAGCCGCAGCGACCGATCGGCCTCGCTCTGCTGGATCAGCGCACTCTCGCCGGGATCGGCAACATCTACCGCAGCGAGCTGTGCTTCCTGCGCCGGATCCACCCCGCCGCCCCGGTGAGCGCTGCGGGCGACCTCGGGGAGCTGGTGGATCTCGCGCGCCGCCTGCTGGTGCTGAACCGGGACCGCGAGGTGCGGGTGACGACCGGCGGGATGCTGGGACGGGACGGGGACCTGTGGGTCTACGGGCGCGGCGGGAGGCAGTGCCGGCGCTGCCGGGCCTGGATCGAGCGCGGCGAGCTCGCCGATCCTCGGCTCGAGGGGACCGAGGCGCGAGTGCTGTGGTTCTGTCCACGCTGCCAGGCCGGGCCGGGCGCCCCCGAGGCATCGACCGGGCGGAGTGCCAGATCGCGGGCGACCGCATCACGTGGTGTGCGAGCGCGTCCGAGGGATCGGTAGACTTTCCGGGGTGCTCGGCGCCGTCATGCGCGTGAGCCCACGCCTCCATAGCTCAATGGATAGAGCAACGGCTTTCTAATCCGTAGGTTGCAGGTTCGAGTCCTGCTGGAGGCACCACCGCCCGCCATCGCAGGAGGAGGCACGATGATCCTGAAGGTTCTCACGTTCGGGGCGATCGCCCTGCTGCTCCTGCTGCGCCTGGCCCGCACCCGGTTCGGGGCGCGCCTGCTCGGCGTCCCGCAGCGCGTGCTGGAGATCGTGTTCCTCGTGGCGCTGGTGCTCGTGGGAGTCCTCGCCGTGATCTTCGAGCAGTGGATCCTGCTCGCGGTGGTGGTGATCCTGCTGGTGCTCAGCGGGGTCGAGGAGCTCAGAGCTCGCGGCCGTGCCGCGAGGAGCCCTCGTTCCACTCGGTGACCCACTCGGGCACCTCGAGATTCTCCGGCAGCGGCTTCACCAGCTCGAGCACCTCCTCCATCGGCACCGAACCGCCGCTCCTGCGCAGGAAGCGGGCGCGCACGATCGCGTCGGCCACCACCTTCCCGTCACGACGGAAGACCTGCTCCATATAGATCCAGCGGTCATCGTGGCCGAGCACGCGGGAGGCGAGATCGACCTTCTCCCGCAGCTGCAGGGACTTGCGATAGGTGATGGTCTGCCCGGCCACCACCGGGTACCAGCCCTGATCGGTGATGTGCTGCCAGAAGCCGGAGCGGACCATGAGATCCATCCGCCCCAGGTCCATCAGCGTGAGATACCGGCCGTTGTTCATGTGCCGCATCACGTCGAGGTCAGAGAGGTTGACCCGGAACCTCACGTGCGAGGTGTCCCACATGCTCAGGCGGCTGCGGAAGCGCACCCGGATCATGAACAGCAGCAAGCGGAAATACAGGTTCACAGCGGGATCCTCCGAAAGCTCGCGTCGACTCGACGATGAGTGCAGATGACCACAGAGTAACTGGCTGCCGAGCCGGTAGTCCTCGGCCCCTCGTGCTCGTCCCGCGGGCCCGCGCTACTGTGGTGCGGTGACCTCCAGCTCCACTCGTGCCATCAATGACCGCATCATCTGGGTCGACTGCGAGATGACCGGCCTCGACAAGCAGCGCGACGCGCTGGTCGAGATCGCCGTGCTCGTGACCGACGCTGATCTGAACATCCTCGGGGAGGGTGTCGACGTCGTCATCAAGCCCCCTGCGCAGTCGCTGCAGGGCATGGATCCCTTCGTGGTGAACATGCACACCGCCTCCGGCCTGCTCGAGGAGCTCGACGGCGGGATGACGCTCGAGGAGGCGCAGGCGCAGTGCCTGGACTACGTGCGTCAGTACTGCCCCGAGCCGGGCAAGGCGCCGCTGGCCGGCAACAGCGTGGGCACCGACCGCGTGTTCCTGGACCGTGACGTCCCCGAGTTCGCGAACTGGCTCTCCTACCGCACGATCGACGTCTCCAGCTTCAAGGAGCTCGCCAAGCGCTGGATGCCCCGCGTCTACTACAACATCCCCGCCAAGCACGGCGGTCACCGGGCGCTCGCGGACATCCGGGAGTCGATCCAGGAGCTGAAGTACTACCGCGAGGTGTTCCTGGTGGCCGAGCCTGGCCCCACCACCGCCCAGGCCCAGGTCGCCGCGAAGACCTTCGAGCTGCGTGAGGAGCCGGTCGCGACCCCCGTCGCGGCTTCGGAGCCACATCAGCCGTGGCTGGAGCGCGCCTCCCACCGCTCCTGGCTCGAGGGCGAGGGCGACGGACTGCTCGAGTTCGGCTGCGCCTCCGCTCGCGAGGACGGCGGCTTCGCCTGGTTGGACGAGGTCGGTGCTCCCGACCTCGCTCGGCCCTCGGAGCTGTGGATCACCTGCCGGATGACGCACAGCTTCGCGCTCGGTCATCTGCTGGGCCGGCCCGGGCTCGGCCGGCTCGTCGATCATGGGATCGAGTCCCTGCGCGGCGTCTTCCACGACGACGAGCACGGCGGCTGGTTCGCCTCCGTCGCGGGCGGCGACCCGGTCGACGACTCCAAGCAGGCATACGCCCACGCCTTCGTGGTGCTCGCCGCCTCCTCGGCCCTGGCCGCCGGTCGCCCCGGCGCCCAGGAGCTGCTGGACGAGGCGCTCTCGGTGCTGGATGCAAGGTTCTTCGAGAAGTCCGCGGGCATGAGCGTGGACACCTTCGACCGCAGCTTCGCCACCTGCGAGGAGTACCGCGGGATCAACGCGAACATGCACACCGTCGAGGCGCTGCTCGCCGCGGCCGACGTCACCGGCGAGCGCCGCTGGTTGCACCGCGCCGTCGGCATCGCCACCCGCGCGATCGACGAGTTCGCCCGCGCCCACGACTGGGCGCTGCCGGAGCACTACGACACCGCCTGGTCTCCGCTGCTGGACTACAACCAGGATCAGCCCGCCCACCCGTTCCGCCCCTACGGCGCGACCATCGGCCACTGGATCGAATGGGCCCGCCTGGTGCTCCACGCCCGCGCCGCTCTGATCGCGGCCGACGGCGAAGCGCCCGAGTGGATGCTCGAGGCCGCCAGCGCCCTGATGGAGAAGTCCGCCGCGGCCTTCGGCGCCGACGGTCATCCCGGCTGGGTCTACACGGTGGACTGGGACGGCTCCCCCGTCACCACCGAGCGGATGCACTGGGTGGCTGCCGAGGCCGTCGGCGCCGCCGCAGTGATGCACCAGGTGACCGGGGACCGCACCTGGGCCGACCGCTACGAGCAGTGGTGGGAGTACATCGCCGCCGAGCTGCTCGATGCCGAGGACGGCTCCTGGTTCCACGAGCTCGACGCCACCGGCACGCCGCAGGGCGTGACCTGGCCGGGCAAGCCGGACATCTACCACGCCCTGCAGGCCACACTCATCCCCCGCCTGCCGGTGGCGCCCACCCTCGCCGCCGCGCTCAGGGACGGAAAGCTGGACCAGGATCTCTGAGCGGTCCGAGCCGGTCGGCTCAGCGACCCTCCAGCCGGTCGAGCGCGGAGTCCATGCGCTGGACCTTGCCCTCGAGCTCGCCGGTGCGTCCGGGCCGGATATCCGCCTTCAGCACGAGGGAGACGCGGGAGCCGTAGCGACCGGCCTCGGCCGTGGCGCGGCCGACGACCTCCATCACCTCGTCCCACTCCCCCTCGATCTCGGTGAACATCGCCGAGGTGCGGTGGGGCAGGCCGGACTCGCGCACGATGCGCACCGCGGCGGCGACCGCGTCGTGCACGCTCGCGCCGTCCGAGCCCTCCGCGAGGTCTCGCGAGACGGAGGGGTCCGAGGGCTCACCGGTGGGCTGGACGGAGAAGGCGACGATCATGCC
>JAKDUN010000111.1 GCA_030457675.1 Brachybacterium sp.
GTGGGGGACGGGGCGGGATCAGAGCGTCGGGATCATCCATGACAGCACGGTGGACTGGAGGCCGACCAGCACGCACATGGCCAGGAGCATGCCCAGGCTCCACCAGATCACCTTGCGGAAGATCGCCGATTCCTGGCCGACCATGCCGACGGCGGTCGCGGCGATGGTCAGATTCTGAGGACTGATCATCTTGCCGACCACGCCGCCGGAGGTGTTCGCCGCCACCAGCAGCGCCGGGTCCAGGCCGGCCTTCTCGGCGGCGGTCTGCTGCAGGGTGGCGAACAGGGCGTTCGCGCTGGTGTCCGAACCGGTGACCGCAGTGCCCAGCCAGCCCAGGATCGGGGAGAGGAAGGCGAAGGCCGCACCGGTGCCGGCGATCCAGGTGCCGATCGTGATCGTCTGGCCGGACAGGTTCATCACGTAGGCCAGGGCCAGCACGGAGGCGACGGTGAGGATCGAGTAGCGCAGCTTGAAGAGGTTGGTGAGATACACGTCTGCCGCGTCCCGCAGGGACATCCGGTACACGATCGCGACGATGATGCCGGTGATCAGCAGCAGCGTGCCGGGAGAGGAGAGCCACTGGAAGTTGTAGACGGTGCTCCCCGCGACCTCGCCGTCGGTGGTCAGGACGTTCCCGTCCAGGCCGGGCCACGGGATCTTCACGTCGGTGGCGGCGAGGAGGCTGCTCAGCACGGGCACCAGCTTGGAGGCGGAGAAGATCACGATCACCAGCAGATAGGGGAACAGCGCCATGAACACCCGGCTCGGGGTGAGGCGCACCGTGGTGCGCTCTGCGGTGGCGAGGGCGCCGCCGGTGCCGCTGGCGTCCACCGGCCCGGTGCTGTCGGTCTCGCGCTCGCGTGCCATCTTGTCCAGCGCGTCCTGACCGCCGGCCGGCTTCCACACCTGGAGCATGATGACCGCGGCGGCGAGCCCGGCCAGGGAGGCGATGATGTCGGTCAGCGGCACGGAGATGAAGTTCGCCGAGACGTACTGGGCCAGGCCGAAGACCACGCCGACGACCAGCGCGAGCGGCCACAGCTGCTTCACGCCGCGCCTGCCGTCGACCAGGAAGACGAGGAACAGCGGGACGGCGGCGGCGATGAACGGGGTCTGGTGCCCGACGATGGCACCGATGTGCTCGAAGGGGATCCCGGTGAGGTTGCCGGCGGTGATGATCGGGATGGCGATGGCGCCGAAGGCCACCGGGGCGGTGTTGGCGATGAGCACCACGGTCGCCGCGCGCATCGCGGTGAAGCCGATGGCCATCAGCATCACGCCGGTGATGGCGACAGGGGCGCCGAAGCCGGCGAGCGCCTCGAGCAGGCCGCCGAAGCAGAAGGCGATGATGATCGCCTGCACCCGGGGATCGTCGGAGAGGGCGTCGATGACGCTGCGCAGATCCTCGAAGCGGCCGCTGCGCACGGTCAGCTCGTAGAGCCAGATCGCGTTCAGCACGATCCACATGATCGGGAACAGGCCGAAGGCGAGGCCCTCGGTGGCCGAGAGGGCGACCAGGTCCACCGGCATGCCGTAGGCGAGGGCGGCGACCAGCATCGAGACGCCGAGGGCGGCCAGTCCTGCCCAGTGCGCCTTCCAGCGCAGTACGCCGAGGGTGAGGAAGATGGTGAGCAGCGGCAGGAGTGCGACGATCGAGGACAGCAGCAGACTGCCCGTGAGCGGTGCGAGGTCAGGGGTGTACATGGGAACCTCCGACACACATCAGCTGCGGTGCGTGCACTGCATCGCCGTCGATGTCGTGCCTCGTGAGTCGGTGAGGAAAGGCATGGCAGACCATGCTGTGGTCTGACCACTGATTGGGTACTGGGAATATTAGAGCTCTCCGCGCAGGAGGGCAAGACCCCTAGAGCTTTCCGTCCCCACCTGTGCTAGAACGGAGCAATGGTCGACATGACGAATGGCAATGAGGTCCGACCGCAGAGTGATCGAGCTTCGGGGGCGGACGCCGCCTGGGCCCCGGTCACCCGCAGCAGCACCTACGAGCTGGTCATCGACGCGATCGAGGACCAGATCATGACAGGCGCCCTCGCTGTCGGCGATGCCCTTCCCCCCGAGCGCGAGCTCGCCGCCCGGCTCCAGGTGAGCCGTGCGGGAGTGCGCGAGGCGATCCGCGTGCTCCAGGCCTACGGGGTGCTGCGCTCCGAGGTGGGATCCGGGCGCGGCGCCGGAACGTTCGTCGCCGCGATGCCCAGCGCCGCGCTGGAGCGGTTCCTGCGACTCCACGTCGCGCTGTCGAACTTCGGCCGGCACGAGGTGATCGAGACGCGCGTCCTGCTCGAGCAGGCCAGCGCCTCCCTGGCCGCGGAGCGCGCCGACGGCGACACCCTCGCCGAGCTCGAGCGACAGCTCATCGTGATGGATGACCCCGGGATGAGCCGCGAGGACTTCAATGACGCGGACACGGCATTCCATATCGCCATCGCCCGGGCCGGAGGCAATGCCCTGTTCTCCGACATAACCGGGGCGATCCGGAATTCAATGCGGTCTCCGATCATGGAGTCGTTCATGAAGGTCGATGATTGGCAGAGCGTCGCCGCCACTCTGCGCACGCAGCATCACGGGATCTTCCGCGCGATTTCCGGGGGCAGGGCGGAGGAGGCTGCCGAGCTCACCGCCGCGCACATCCGTCATGCCGCGTCCGCGCTGCCGGAGCTGAGCACCGACTGAGCCGGCGCAAGCCCCCTCAGGCTCGAGGGAACGGGACGGCACTGAGTCCGTGCAGGCCGTTCACGCCGTTGTACGCGGCGACCTCGGGCTGCCGCCAGCCCTCGAGAGCTGCCTCGTCGACGGCGAAGACCTCCACGGCGAGCGGGTGACAGTGCTCGAGCTGTTCCTCGGTGCTCGCCGCGTCGGGCCCCCACATGTGCACCGAGAGACCGCCGCCCGGGCAGGTGGACAGGGCGCAGAGCAGGTCGACCTCGGCGAAGAACTCGAACTGATCTCCGGGGCGGGCAGGGCACGTGTCCATGAAGTACTCGCGGTCGGCGTTCAGCCCGGCGAACTGGAAGACGTTGAGCACGTCGTGGACATCGAACTCCGTCAGGCCGTGCCCCTGGATCGCGCGGGTCAGGTTCGAGTGGCAGTGGTAGTCGAAGTCGCTCCCGGCGAGCATCCGATTGATATAGGGGTCGCATCGCGTGCCCAGCAGGTCGTGGATGACCTCGGCGTCAGGATGATCGGCCAGGGTGTCGGCGACGACGGTCGCCAGTGGACGCAGGGACGGTAGCGTCGACCAGAAGCGATCGTGCGTGGTCATCGAGGAGCGGTGCAGCTGTCTGGTCCGGGCCGCCCAGAAGCGCTCCCGCGGATTGTGCAGATTCCACAGGTTGAGGTCGCCGACCTGCGGGCCCTCCACCGTGGCAAGGCGCACGATCGATCCGGCCGGCACCTCCCAGGCCCTCCCGGAGCGCACCGGGATCTCGAATCGCTCGATGCTCGTACGCTCGGCGCCGACGATGCGGTCGTACAGCGCGGTGTCGAGATCGAGCGGGCCGCCCGGGACGGACTGATAGGCGGGCGGCTGCGTGTAGGAACGGAGGCCGGTCTCCGTCATTGCTCCTCCTGCGATCCTCGGGGGCGGTGCACGTGCGTACCTCGGGTCAGGCGCCGGGCACCTGGCGCTCGTCCGGGCCGTCATAGGCCGACAGCGGGCGGATCAGCGCGTTCGCGGCGCGCTGCTCCATCACGTGGGCGGTCCAGCCCGTGACCCGCGCGGCGATGAACAGCGGGGTGAACATCTCGGTGTCGAAGCCCATCAGGTGGTAGGTGGGGCCTGCGGGGTAGTCGAGGTTCGGCAGGATGCCCTTGGCCTCGTCCATCGCCTGCTCCAGACCGTTGTACAGGCCCAGCACCTCGGGACGCTCGAAGTGGGCGATCATCGCGTCCATCGCCTCCTTCATGGTGGGCACCCGGGAGTCGCCGTGCTTGTAGACGCGGTGCCCGAAGCCCATCACCTTCTTCTTCTGCGCGAGCGCGTCCTCCATCCAGGTCTTCGCCCGGGCCTTCGCCTCGGCCTCGGTCTCCTCGGGGCGGATGCCGATCTCGTCGAAGGTGTGCATCACGGCCTCATTCGCTCCGCCGTGCAGCGATCCCTTCAGTGCGCCGATCGCGCCGGTCACGGCCGAGTGCAGGTCCGACAGCGTCGAGGTGATCACGCGCGCCGTGAAGGTGGAGGCGTTGAAGGAGTGCTCGGCGTACAGCACCATCGAGATGCGGAAGGCGTCGACCACCTCGGGGGCGGCCTCCTCGCCGAAGGTCATCCACAGGAAGTTCTGGGAGTAGTCCAGATCCTCACGCGGAGCGATCGGCTCGGTGGGCCCGCCCGCCCGGCGGCGGCGCTGTTCGTAGGCGACCACCGCCGGCAGCTGGGCGAACAGCCGTTTGGCCTTCTCCTGCTCCGCCTCGGGGGAGGAGTCCTCCGCGGAAGGGTCCAGGGCTCCCAGCAGCGAGACGGCGGTGCGCACGGAGTCCATCGGGTGGCAGCTGACCGGCAGCATGTCCATCGCCGTCTTCACCTCGGGGACCAGAGCGCGGTGGGAGCGGGTGTGGCGGAGGAACTCCTCCAGCTGCTGCTCATCGGGCAGCTCACCGGTCCACAGAAGATGCGCGACCGCCTCGAACGGCTGGGTCGCCGCCAGCTGCGGCACCGGATAGCCGCGGTAGAGCAGGGAGTTGGTCTCGGGATTGACCTTGGAAATGGCGGTGACGTCGGCGACGACCCCGTTCAGGCCCTTGCGGATGTCATCGTTCTGGGTGTTCATGACTCACTCCTGGGGTCGGCGGAGGTGGTGCTGGTGCCCGGGGCGTCGGTGTCCGGGGTGCTGCGGTGGGCGCTGGGCACCTCGAAGTCGAAGACCGAGGTGTCGAATCGGTTGTAGGACTCATAGTCCACCAGTTCGTAGAGCCGCGCGCGAGTGAGCATCTCGGGAACCTGGGTCTCCTGGGTGCCCTCGGCGAGAATGGTCTCCAGCACCCGCTCGGCCGCGCCCATCGCGGAGCGCAGCAGGGTGACGGGGTAGATCACCATCGCGACCCCCGCCTCCGCGAGCTGCTCGCGGGTGAACAGCTCGGACTTCCCGAACTCGGTCATATTCGCCAGCACCGGGACGTCCAGCGCCGCGCACACCGCCTCGAACTCGCTCAGGTCCTTCAGCGCCTCGGGAAAGATCGCATCGGCCCCGGCGTCGACCAGCGCCTTCATCCGGTCGATGGCGGCGTCCAGTCCGTCCGTGGCGCGCAGGTCGGTGCGCGCCATCACCAGGAAGTCCGGATCTCGTCGGCCGTCGGCGGCGGCACGGATGCGCTGAGCGGCGGTGGGCAGGTCCACCATCGTCTTGCCGTCCAGGTGGCCGCAGCGCTTGGGGTTGACCTGGTCCTCGATGTGGCAGCCCGCCAGCCCTGCGTCCTCCAGCTCCTGGATCGTGCGGGCCACGTTCATCGGCTCGCCGAAACCGGTGTCGGCATCGATCAGGCAGGGCAGATCGGTGGAGCGTGCGATCTGGCCGCCGCGGGTGGCGACCTCGCTGAGGGTGGTCAGGCCCACGTCCGGCAGGCCCAGCTCGTTCGCGATCACCGCCCCGGAGATGTATACCCCGGGGAAGCCCTTCTCCTCGATGAGCTTCGCCGACAGCGGGGTGAAGGCGCCGGGGAACGGCCGTGCCGCCCCGGGGGTGAGCAGGGCCCGCAGTTCCGTGCGCTTCTGCGCGGGGGTCTTGGTGCTCGACAGCATCAGAACAGTCCCTTCGGGCCGGCCGACGGGTCGATCACGCCGGGGGCGGCGTGGATGGTCAACCGCCCCAGCTCGCCGGCGGGCAGCTGCGCGAGCTGTGCCGCCGTCTCCAGGAAGCGGTCGATCTCGTCCGCCTCGACCAGTCCGTCGGCCAGGGAGCGGAACTTCTGGATGTACTGCTCGCGGGCGAAGGGGCGAGCGCCCTGGGGATGGGCGTCGGCGACCGCGATGCTGTCCTCGATCACGGTGCCGTCGCTCAGGGTGATCACCACGGCGCCACCGAAGGCCTTCTCCGTGAGGTCCAGCGAGTGGTAGCGGCGGGTCCACTCCGCGTCCTCCTCGGTGGTGACCTTGTGCCACAGCGCCACGGTGTCGGGGCGGGCCGCGCGCTCGGGGGCGTAGGAACTCGCGTGGTGCCAGGAGCCGTCCTGCAGGGCGACGGTGAATATGTACGGGATCGAGTGGTCCAGGGTCTCCCGCGATGCCGTCGGATCGTACTTCTGCGGATCGTTCGCGCCGGAGCCGATCACGTAGTGGGTGTGGTGCGAGGTGCGGATCAGGATCGAGGCGACGTTGGCGGGGTCGGTCGTTTCGGGATGCTCGGTGTGGAGCTTGCGGGCCAGGTCGATCCAGGCCTGCGCCTGGTACTCGGCGGAGTGCTCCTTGGTGTAGGTGTCCAGGATGGAGCGCTTGGACTCCCCCTGCTCCGGCAGCGGCACCGTGTAGCGGGCGCCGGGGCCGTCGAGCATCCAGGCGATCACGCCGTCCTCGCCCTCGTAGATCGGGACCGGGGAGGTCTGGCCGCGCATCGCCCGGTCCGCGGCCTCCACGGCGAGCTTCCCGGCGAAGGCGGGTGCGTGGGCCTTCCAGGTGGAGATCTCGCCCTTGCGGGACTGGCGGGTGGCGGTGGTGGTGTGCAGCGCCTGGCCGATGGCCTGGAACACCGTCTCGGCGTCGATTCCCAGCAGGGTGCCGATCCCGGCGGCGGCCGAGGGGCCGAGATGGGCGACGTGGTCGATCTTGTGCTCGTGCAGGCAGATCGCGCGCACCAGGTCCACCTGCAGCTCGTACCCGGTGGCGATTCCGCGGATCAGGTCGTGGCCGGAGCGGCCGGTGTGCTCGGCGACCGCGAGGATCGGGGGGATGTTGTCCCCGGGGTGGGAGTAGTCCGCGGCCAGGAAGGTGTCGTGGTAGTCCAGCTCGCGCACGGCCACACCGTTGGCCCAGGCCGCCCATTCGGGGGAGGTGCGCTGCGGGGCGCCGAACACGCCGGCCCCGGATCCGCCGGTCGAGACCGGGTGGCTGAGTGCCTGTGCACGGGCCGAGACGATCGGGTCGCGGTTCAGCGAGGCGATCGCGACGGAGGCGTTGTCGATGATCCGGTTGATGATCATCTCCTCGACATCGGCCTCGACCGCGACGGGGTCGACGGCGACCTCTGCCATCTTCCAGGCCAGCTGTCCCTCGCGGGGCAGGTTCTCGTCGGAGCGGTGGACGCGGACGTCGTGGTCTCTCATGATGCGGACTCCTCGGTGGTCGGGGGTGAGTCGGGGCGGTCGTTGCCCTCGCTGCACAGATGCGCGAGTGCCTGATGGAGGTGGACGGTGGTGGTGGCGGCGGCGAGCTCGGCATCGCCGAGGGAGACGGCGCGGGCGATCGCACCGTGCTCGCTCGCGGAGTCGGAGAGGCGCCCGGGGGAGTTGCGGGCCAGGCGGCGCAGCCGGCCCAGGTGCAGTCGCAGTCCCCGCAGCGACTCGGCGAGGTAGGGGTTGTCGCAGGCGGCGTCGAGCTCGGTATCGAGTTCGGCGGTCAGGGCGTAGTAGCTGCCGGGGTCGGTACCGGCCGCGAGCTGGGTCGTGGCCCGTTCGAAGCGGTCGGCGAGGGCGTCGAAGCGGGCGCGCAGCGCAGGGCCGTCCTCGGGGTCGGTGGTGCGTTCGGCAGCGCGACGCGCGGCGAGGGTCTCCAGCGCGATGCGCAGATCGAACAGGCGCGGAGCCTCGTCGAGGGAGACGGCGGTGACGACCATCCCGCGGCCGCGGGACGTCTCGGCCAGGCCGTCGGCGACCAGGCGGGCGAGGGCTTCGCGCAGCGGGGTGCGGGAGATGCCGAGGCGTGCGGACTGCTCGACCTCGCCCAGCACGGTGCCGGGTTCGAGGAGGCCGTCGACGATTTCCTGGCGGAGCGTCGAGTGGGCGCGGTCGCTGGCACGCATACCTCGAAGTGTATACATCGAAGGCATTCGCAGGGGAGTTTCTCGGAGAACCGGGCCACGGTGAGATCTTGTGTATACAAGCCGGCCCTCGCGCCCCGGCATCGCTGCGTCACCGCCCCGCCACCGTTGCAACGTCGGCGGATGGGCGCATCCATGACCCCAATTTCGCAACGCTCGAGCGTTGAGCGCTCGGCCGACGTCGCGAAGCTGGTGGGCGGCGGCACCGGTAGCCCCAGCTTCGTCGCACCGTGGAGCAAGCTCGGGGCTCTTGGGGGCGTGCGTAGGGGGTTCAGATCTCGCGGTGGCGGGCGTCGGGGTCTCGAGGGCCTTCGGTGTCGGGGGTCCGCTCAGGGATCCAGGGGTCTTCGGCCTCGTCGACGGGGACGTCGCCGTCGACGAGTCGGGATTCGAGAGACTTGGAGAAGACCGGAACGGGGTCGGAGGTGACCTCGATGGTGCCGTCGATGTCCTGCCATTCACCGCCGGCGACGGAGAACTGCCCGGAGAAGGTGGTCGTGAGCGTGATGTCGTACCAGCCCTCCTGGGTGTAGCTGGAGGAGACGGCCTCGGAGGGGAACGGCTTGCCGGGGTTGCTGGTGGCGAGGGTGTTCCCGTCGCCGAGATTCCAGTGGTAGGAGACCGGGGTGGCCCGGATCGCGACCGGCGTGCCGAGCAGCTCGGTGTTCAGCAGCTGGGGCTCGGGTTCGGCGTAGAGGACATTGACCATGTTCACCGGGAGCCAGCCTTCGGGCGGTCCGGCATGGGCCTGGAGAGGCTCGACGGGGAGCCGTGCGAAATCCTCCTGCGTCACGATGATGACGACCGGCGGTGCTTCCTCGAACTCGGGCGTGCCGGGCAGGGCGCAGCGGACCCCGAGGTCTTCGGTTTCTCCGGTCTCATTGTTGACCCGGGTGCCGCGCTGCGTCACACCCTCCACGGGAGTGGTGGAGACATTGCCGATCTCCAGGACGTCGCCGTCGCCGGCGACAGTGCTGCCGCTGCCGGCTTCACAGGAGTCGGCGTGCGGGGTGCAGGACCAGGCACCGCCATCGAGGTTCGTCCCGCAACCGGAGAACTCGGAGACCGGAGCCCAGATGTAGCTGTAG
>JAKDUN010000520.1 GCA_030457675.1 Brachybacterium sp.
CTTCCCGGCGGACATTTGGGGCTGGTGGCGGTGGACCCACAAGCCGGGGGGGTTGGGGGGGCCCAGCCCCGGGCCCCCCCGCGCGCTGTGCTCGTCGGGCCCTTCCAGAACAAAGGGGCGCCGCGTCAGCCCGTGCGGCCGGTGAGCTCCCGGGCCTGCTGCTGCGCGTCCAGCGCCAGCTCCACGGCCTTGAAGGCGTGCTGCTGGGTCATGGCGTTCTCGGTGCGGTGCAGCACGTCGAGGATCAGATCGCCGAAGAAGGGGTAGCCCACCTCGCCGGTGGCGTTGATCCGGTGCTCGCCCTCGCCGTCGACCAGGATCACCTGGCCGCCGCCGTTGTCGGTGGTGACGTCCACGTACTTGCGCAGCTCGATGTAGCCCTCGGTGCCGAGGATGAAGGTGCGGCCATCACCCCAGGTGCGCAGGCCCGCCGGGGTGAACCAGTCCACGCGCACGAAGCCCGTCGCCCCGGAGGACAGGGCGATGTGCGCATCCCCGTAGTCGTCGAGCTCCGGGTGCTCGGGATTGCCGAAGTTACCGATCGAGGAGGAGAGGATCTCGGCGTCCTCGGAGCCGGTGAAGGTGAGCATCTGCTCGAAGTTGTGGCTGCCGATGTCGGTGAGGATGCCGCCGTAGCTGGCCCGCTCGAAGAACCAGTCGGGACGGGTGGCGGGATCGCCCATGCGATGCGGCCCCATGCCCTGGACCTGCAGGACCTTCCCGATCGCGCCGCGGTCGATGAGCTGACCGGCCAGCACCGCGGCCTCGACGTGGATCCGCTCGGAGTAATAGACCATGTACTTCTTGCCGGTGCGCTCCACGGCGGCCTCCGCCTCCGCGAGCTGCTCGTGGGTGATCAGCGGGGTCTTGTCCGTGAAGTAGTCCTTGCCGGCCTCCATCACCCGGATGCCCAGCGGGGCGCGGTCCACGGGCACAGCGGCGGCCGCGACCAGGTGGATCTCGGGATCGGAGAGCACCTCCTCCTCGCTGGAGGCGATCTCGACCTGCGGGAACTTCTCCTTGAAGGCGGCGGCGCGCTCGGGCTGGGTGTCGTAGACCCACTTCAGGGTGCCGCCCGCGTCGAGCAGACCCTGGGTCATCCCTCCGATGTGGCCGTGATCGAGGTGCATCGCGGCGAAGACGAACTCGCCGGGCTCCACGACGGGCTTCGGCATCGAGTCCGGGGCGTAGTTGGCTCCTTCGGAGACAGCCATGGGGGTCCTTTCAACGGGCGATCGGTGGCGATCAGAGTGATCAGGGAACAGGCGGCGGTGCAGTGCGGCACGCAGGGGCTGTGCTGGTGCCGCCGGTGACGGCCGCACCATCGCGGGCTGGGCACCCGGATCCCCTCGGCGCACTGCACAGCAGTGTCCTGCACCACGCGGCCGACGGCAGGGGTATGCCGGATGTTGCCAGTTGCTACCGTGCCCGCGTGGACCTCTTCACCCTGAGCTGGACGGCGCTGCGCACCGCCGCGACCGGCCTCCCCGACGCCGCCCTGGCCCGGCCCTCCGGGTGCCGCGGCTGGCTGGTGCGGGACCTGCTGTGCCACCTGGTCATGGACGCGCAGAACATGCTGATCACGCTGTCCACCCCGGCGGAGACGGCACCCACCGCGGATGCGCTG
>JAKDUN010000521.1 GCA_030457675.1 Brachybacterium sp.
GAGTGCTTGAACCCCTGCGGGGTGTTCGCCTCCTCCACTCCCTTTTTTCATGCCCAGACACAGCAGGCGCGCAGGGCCGCACAGCAGGGGCCGACGAGCCCCCGAAGATGGGGTCGTTAGTGATGCGACAGTGCAGGTCACCACGTGGTGAACGCACTTCTCGAGCACGCGGACGGCCAGTTGACGCTGGTGAAAGCTGTCACGGATGACGCCGTTACTAGCCGGTCAATCGGGCCCGGTCGCATAGGATTCTGGGAGAAAACGGCATAGCGCGAGACGAACGAAGAGACGGACGGTCCAGGGTGGCTGAGGACAGCAACAGCAAGGGCGACCGCGGCCACGGCGACGAGAGCCGGAACTGGCAGCGGCGCGACAAGCACGCTTCGACATCGGTGCCCCGACGGGCGTCCGGCGACGGCCGCGGACGGCCCCGCACTGAGGGCACGTGGGAGAGCCGCGAGCCACGACGGGACCGCCAGGACCGGGCCGGCACAGCCGGCCAGTCTCCCCGCAACGGCACCGGTCCACGTCGCGACGATCGGCCGCGTCGCGACGACGGACCCCGCCGCGATGATCGCCCGCGCCGTGATGACCGACCCCGTCGAGATGACCGACCCCGTCGTGAGGACCGACCCCGTCGTGAGGACCGACCCCGTCGTGAGGACCGCCCCTGGCGTGAGTCCGGTCCGCGCCGGGACGATCGCCCCCGCCGCGAGGATCGGCCTCGTCGGGACGACCGCCCGCGGCAGCACGACCGTCCGCGCCGGAGTGAGCGTCCGGTGCGCGATGATCGTCGTGAGAACCGCCCCGGACAGGAAGCCCGGGTGGATCGGCCCATCGAACCTCGCATCCCCGAGAGCATCACCGGGCGTGAGCTCGACCGTGATGCCCGCTCGGAGCTGTTCAGTCTGAGCAAGGAGACCGCCGAGCGCGTGGCCCGCCACATGGTGGCCGCACAGCTGCTCGAGGACTCCGATGGCGAGACTGCGCTGGCCCATGCGCGCTTCGCCGCCAGACTGGGCGGGCGCGTCGGCGCCGTGCGTGAGACCTACGGCGTGCTCGCGTACCGCGCTGGTGATTTCCGCACCGCCTCCCGAGAGCTGCGCACCTCGCTGCGCATCACCGGGCGCGCCGATGTGCTGCCGCTGATCGCGGATTCCGAGCGTGGTCTGGGCCGTCCCGAGCGGGCACTGGACATCGCTGCCTCTGACGACGCCGCCGCGCTCGGAGTCGACGCGGCGATCGAGCTGATGATCGTGGTGGCCGGCGCCTACGCGGACACCGGTGACATCGGCACCGCGCTGCGGACCCTCGAGATCCCGGCGCTGCGCCACAAGGTCGAGGGCCGCTGGCAGGTGCGGCTGTGGGTGGCCTATGCCGATCTTCTCGAGCGGGCTGATCGCGCGGACGAGGCCAGGCGCTGGATCACCCTGGCTGCCGACGCCGACACCGACGGTCTCACCGACGCCGCCGAACGGCTCGGCCGTCCGGTGCCGGCGCCCGCACAGGAGCCCACCTGGGCCGACGACGAGCAGGTCTCGGTGCTGGACGCCTACGATCCTGACGCGCACGATGAGGCTGATGAGGCTGATGAGGCTGATGAGGCTGATGAGGCTGATGAGGCTG
>JAKDUN010000112.1 GCA_030457675.1 Brachybacterium sp.
CCCCGCCGAGCACCGCGATGCCGCCGTGGTGGGGGTGGGGGGGGGCTCCCCCCCGCGGGGGGCGGGCGGGGCGCGCCCGCGGGGGGGGGGCCACCCGGCCGGGGGGGCGCCGCCTCCGTGCGTGCAAGGCCGGTGCTCAGCCGACGTGGGCCGTCGGGATCACACCGTGCACGCCGACGGTCCGATCCACCACCGGGGAGCTCGTGAAGTCCGCTGCCGCCGAGAGGCAGGCGCCGGCGGGTCACCGGGATCCCGACGCCAGGGAGGCCCGTGGCGCGGCCCGTCCACGTCCCACGGAGTGACCCTTCGGGTCACGGAACGGTCACGGCGCCCCTCCGGCCTAGGTGCTCCGGACGGTCAGGCACACGATGGGCAGGACGACCTGCCAGGTCGCACGGTCCGAGAGCTGGTACTGCCGGCCGGACCGGCCCTCCGCCACCAGGAGCCGACATGGAGACCTTCTCCCTCGACACGGGGGCGACCGCCTGGATCCTCACCAGCGCCGCGCTCGTGCTGTTGATGACCCCCGGGCTGTCCCTCTTCTACGGAGGGATGGTGCGGGCACGCACCGTCCTGAACATGATGCTGATGTCGTTCAGCGCCATCGCCGTCGTGGCGATCGCCTGGACCGTGGCCGGGTACTCCCTCGCCTTCGGCACCGACGTCGGCGGCCTGTTCGGGAATCCGCTGGACTTCCCGGGACTGGCCGGCACCGATGAGCAGTCCCTCCTGGCCGGGAGCGGCGTGCCCTTCCTCGTCGCCGCCGGATTCCAGATGACCTTCGCGATCATCTCGACCGCCCTGATCTCCGGCGCCATCGCCGACCGCGTCAAGCTCGGCACCTGGTTGGTCTTCGCGGCCGTGTGGGTGCTCGTGGTCTACTCGCCCCTGGCGCACATGGTGTGGGGCGGAGGCCTGCTCAGCGGTGACGGTCCCTTCGCCGCGATCGCCGAACCGGTGGACTTCGCCGGCGGCACCGTGGTCCACATCAACGCCGGCGTCGCCGGTCTCGTGCTCGCGGTGATCGTCGGCGCCCGCAAGGGCTTCGGCAGGGAGCCGATGAAGCCCCACAACCTGCCGCTGGTGATGCTCGGCGCGGCGCTGCTGTGGTTCGGCTGGTTCGGCTTCAACGCGGGCTCCGCCGGCACGGCCGACGGCACGGCCGGCCTCGCCTGGGTGAACACCACGGTCGCGACCGCCGGCGCGATGCTCGGCTGGGCGCTCGTGGAGCGGATCCGCGACCGGCACATCACGTCCCTGGGCATGGCCTCGGGGGTCGTCGCGGGGCTGGTCGCGATCACTCCCGCCGCCGCGGCGCTCACCCCGATCACCTCGATCCTTCTCGGCCTGGCCGCCGGTCTCGCCTGCGCCCTCGCCGTCGGCCTCAAGCACCGCCTCCGCATCGACGACTCGCTCGACGTGGTCGGCGTCCACCTGGTGGGAGGCCTGGTCGGCACCGTCGGCATCGGCTTCCTCGCCGCCGACGGGGGCCTGCTGCTGGGCGGCGGAGCGAGCCTGCTGCTGGTCCAGATCCTCGTGGCCGTCTCCGCGATGGTGATCTCCGCCGTGCTCACCACCGCGATCGCCCTGGTCCTGAAGCACACGATGGGCTGGAGGGTCCCCGAGGAGGACGAGCGCGCAGGGATCGACATCGCCCAGCACGCCGAGGCCGGTTACGATCTGGTCGGTGCACTCGCCTCCCGGAGGGACCGCCCGCTCCCCACGAGCCAGACCCCCTTCCCCTCGGGCACGGGCGAGAGGGAACCCCGGAACGCGGCCCCGGTCGCCCCTGCTGACGCCCCCGTCGATGCGGATCCGGCCCCGATCACCACAGGAGAGACCCGATGAAGCTCATCACCTCGATCATCCAGCCGCACGCCCTGCAGGCGGTCATCGATTCCCTGCGCGAGTACGGCGTCACCGGCATCACCGTCACCGAGGTCGCCGGCTACGGCCGGCAGGGCGGGCACACCGAGGTCTACCGGGGGGCCGAGTACACCATCGACACGATCCCGAAGATCAAGCTCGAGGTGCTCGCCGACGACATCGACGAACGGGCGATCATCGACCTCGTCCTCGCCGCCGCCCGCACCGGCAGGATCGGGGACGGCAAGGTGTGGACCACCGAGGTCGGCACCGTGGTGAGGGTCCGCACCGGCGAACGGGGCACGGATGCGCTCTGAGGCGTTCTCCTCCCGCCGGATCACCCAGGTGCTCCACGAGGGCTTCGCCGACCACACCGTCGGCCCGTCCCGCCGGCTCGCGCAGTCCGACCTCGTCGACGACTGGCTGCGGGAGCTGTGGGAGCGGGCCGGCGGCGCACCTGATGGAGGCTCCGGAGCGGCACTGGCCGCGATCGGCTCCCTCGGCCGGCGCTCTCTGGGCCCGGGGAGCGACCTCGACCTGGTGCTGCTGCTGGATCCGGAGCAGGTGGGCTCCGAGGAGGCGCAGCGACTGGCGAGCGCCCTGTGGTACCCGATCTGGGACTCCGGCACCTCGCTCGACCACGCCGTGCGCAGCCCGGAGGAATGCGAGGACGTCGCTCGGAAGGACCTGCGCGCTGCGATCTCGCTGCTCGACCTGCGGATCATCGCCGGCGACGCAGACCTGGCCGAAGCCACCGCGAAGCGCCTGCGCGCCCAGTGGCGCCGTGAGGCCCGACGCCGGGTGGGGGAGCTGGTCGATCTCGCGACGGATCGGGGCCGCCATCACGGCTCCCTGGCCCACTCCACCGAGCCGAACCTCAAGTCCGACCGCGGAGGGCTGCGGGACGTCACCGTCATCCGTGCGCTCGCGGAGAGCTGGCTGGCCGACCACGATCACGAGGTCGTCGACGCCGCGGCCCGCACCCTGCGCGATGCCCGTGACGCGCTCCAGGCCGTCACCGGCTCCTCCGGCACGCGCCTGGGACGCGCCGACCAGGACTCGGTCGCGGCCCTGACCGGGCACGCCTCGGCCGACGACCATCATGCCGTGCTCGCCGAAGCCGCGCGCTCCGTGACCTGGGAGCTGCACCGCAGCGTCCGCGCCGCCGAGGCCGCCATCGCCCCGGGCGGCGCCGCGACCCGCGGCCGCGGCACCGACCGCCGTCCGGCGCTGACCTGGCTGCCCCACGGAGTGCTGGTGCAGGCGGGCGAGATCTCCGTCGATCCCTCCTCGCGGGACCTGCTGAGGGACATGGCCGCCGTCCGGCACGCCGCGAGGACCGGCATGCCTCTGGCCGACGCCACCCTGGCCCGCATGGCCGAGGCCCCGGTCGGCCCGTTCCTGCCGATCCAGCGCGACACCTTCGTGGACGCGCTCGCGGGGGAGCACTTCGCCGAGGTCTACGAGTCCCTCGACATCAAGGGGATCTTCTCCCGCTGGGTGCCCGGGTGGTCCGAGATCCGCAACCGCCCCCAGCGCTCCGCCGTGCACCGCTTCACCGTCGACCGTCACCAGGTGGAGACGGTGCTCGAGGCCCGCCACCACCTGCCTCGCGTGAGCCGACCCGACCTGCTCCTGGTCTCCGCCCTGCTGCACGACCTCGGCAAGCGTCCCGACACTCACGACCACGCGGCCGACGGCGCCCCGCTCGCCGAGGCGGCGGCGCGCCACCTCGGCTTCGACCAGGCCGATTCCCGCACGATCGGCATCATCGTGCGCGAGCACCTGACACTCATCGAGCTCGCCACCGGCCGCGACCTGGCAGATCCCGCGACGCTCCGGGACCTGCTCAGCGCCGTGGAGGAGGATCTCGAGGTGCTGGAGATCCTGCGGGCGCTCACCGAGGCCGATGCGATCGCGGCAGGTCCCGCCGCCTGGTCCACCTGGCGCGCAGATCTCGTCGGCCACCTGACCGATCGGGCCCGCGACGCCCTCAGCGGCACCGTCCTGGCGCCGCGCTCGCTGCTGGTGCCCCAGCGTTCCGTGCAGGACGCCGTGCTCACGGCCGTCCAGCGCAGCGGCAGCGCGCAGGTGCTCTACCCCGCCCATCTCGACGAGGAGCCGATCTCGCAGATCTGCGTGGGGGCACCGGACGGCGACGGGGTGTTCGCCGCCATGGCCCGCACCCTGGTGCGGCTGCGGCTGGACGTGCACAGCGCCGTGGTGGTGACGATGGACGGAGTGGCCGTGAACACCTGGTGGGTCGCCGGCATGCCCGCGGACCTCCCTCACCCCTCGGTGCTGCGCACGGCCCTGGATCGCGAGCTCTCCCGGCGGGACCGTCCCGATGCCCGCGTGCTCGAGCTGCCGCCCGCGCCGCCGCCGCGCACCACCGAGGACACCCCGGTGGTGACCCTGCTCCCCGGCGCCTCGCGGGATGCGACCGTGGTGCAGGTCAACGCGCGCAACCGGCTCAGCCTGCTCGCGGACCTCGCGGAGACCATCACGCTGCACCGCCTGCAGCTGCGCAGCGCGCACGTGATGACCCTGGGGCAGCGTGCCGTGGACGTGCTGTACCTCACCGATCAGCACGATCGGGCGCTGGATCCTCCGACCGTCGGCCGGATCGTCGCCGCCCTGATGGATGCCGCCTCGACCTGAGCGGGGACACCGCGCGGACCGCAGCGGGGAGAGGGCATCCCGGCCCGAGCCGGCGGGGTGGCGGTTCTCTCCTGCGGGTCTGACCGCACATCCTGGGGTGACCGCCTCCGGCGCACTACACTGATGCGGTCCATACGACCAAGGGGAAGCGCTTCGTGTTCAACAACCTCTCCGATCGCATCACAGCATCGCTGAAGGGTCTGCGCGGCCATGGCCGCCTCACCGAAGCGGACGTCGACAAGACGATCCGTGAGATCCGCCGTGCCCTGCTCGACGCCGACGTCGCCGTCTCGGTGGTGCGTGAGTTCACCGGCCGGGTCCGTGAGCGCGCCCTGGGCGAAGAGGTCTCCAAGGCGCTCAACCCCGCCCAGCAGGTCGTCAAGATCGTCAACGACGAGCTGGTCGAGGTGCTCGGCGGCGCGACCGGCGACCTGCGTTTCGCGAAGAACCCGCCCACCGTCATCATGCTGGCCGGCCTCCAGGGCGCCGGTAAGACCACCCTCGCCGGCAAGCTCGCGAAGTGGATGAAGTCCGAGGGGCACACCCCGATGCTGGTCGCCGCCGACCTCCAGCGCCCCAACGCCGTGACCCAGCTGCAGGTCGTCGGTGAGCGCGCCGGGGTGCCGGTGTTCGCTCCCGAGCCGGGCAACGGCGTGGGCGACCCGGTGCTGGTGGCGATGAACGGCGTCTCCACCGCGCAGTTCCAGCAGCACGACGTGGTCATCGTCGACACAGCCGGCCGTCTCGGCATCGACGAGGAGATGATGGAGCAGGCGCGGAACATCCGCGACGCCGTCACCCCCGACGAGACCCTGTTCGTGGTCGACGCGATGATCGGCCAGGACGCCGCACGTGTCGCCGAGGCCTTCCGCGACGGCGTCGGCTTCACCGGCGTGGTGCTCTCCAAGCTCGACGGCGACGCCCGCGGCGGTGCGGCGCTGTCCATCACCGGCGTGACCCAGCGTCCGATCCTGTTCGCCTCCACCGGTGAGAGCCTCGAGGACTTCGAACGCTTCCACCCGGACCGCATGGCCAACCGGATCCTCGACATGGGCGACGTGCTCACCCTCATCGAGCAGGCGGAGAAGGCGTTCGACCAGGAGGAGGCCGAGAAGGCCGCCGCGAAGCTCGCCTCCGGCGAGGACTTCACCCTCGATGACTTCCTGTCCCAGATGCAGCAGCTCAAGAGCATGGGCAACATCAAGAAGATGCTCGGCATGCTGCCGAACATGGGGCAGTATCGCGAGGCGCTCGACAACTTCGACGAGGGCGAGATCGGCAAGGTCGAGGCGATCATCCGCTCGATGACGCCCGAGGAGCGCAACAACCCCAAGGTCCTCAACGGCTCGCGCCGCAACCGCATCGCCAAGGGCTCCGGCACCTCGGTCCAGCAGATCAATCAGCTGCTCGAGCGGTTCAAGCAGGCTCAGACGATGATGCGATCGATGGGCAAGGGCATGTCCGGCGGCGGCGCGCCCGGCATGCCCGGCGGTCCCGGCATGGGCATGGGCAAGAAGTCCCGCGGTAAGCAGGCTCCGCAGAAGCAGGTCAAGAAGTCCAAGTCCAAGAACCCGGCCAAGGCCGCCCGCGAGCAGGCCGAGGCCGCCAAGAAGGCAGCAGCAGGTGGCGGGGCCGGCGGCCAGGGCGGTTCCGCGTTCGGTGCAGGTGCCGGCGGCGGCGCCCAGCAGGCCGGGCAGCCGGACGCGTCGGACTTCGACCCCAAGCAGCTCCCGCCGGAGATGCAGAAGCTCCTCGGCGGCAAGTGACTCCGGCGGCGGGCAGCTGACCCGGGCGGCGCCGCGGGCAGCTGACTCGGGCGGCGCCGTGGGCGGCTGACTCGGGCCGCGCCGGTTCCCTCGTCAGCCTGGGCCCTGGCCCGGACCCGGTCTCCCCACCGCCACGACCCGAAAGGTTCCAGTTATCTGGCACCTATCTCATCGTGGCTGGTAGCCCCGGGCGTCGACTCCCCGCGGCGACGCGAAAGGTTCCACTTTCCTGGCACCTAACTCGTTGACGCCGCGAGCTGACGCCGCGAGCTGACGCCGCGAGCTGATGCCGCGAGCTGACGCCGTGAGCTGCCCGTCCTCCTCCGAGAGCCCCGTGAGCTGTTCCGCCCTGTCGCGGGGACTGCTTCCTTCCGTCCAGGGACCGCCCCGGCATCGTCCGGTGGGACCGTCCGGCGATCTGGTCCGGTGATCTGGTCCGGTGATCTGGTCCGGTGAGAAGGACCGGTGCGACGGGGACGGTGCACTGTCGATGTTTCCTCCCCAGAGGGGCTCGGTCCACAGGAGTCGGGATCCCGGGCGCTCCGTACCGACGACTCTCTAAGCTCAGCTGTCATGTCGCTTCGACCCCATGACCTGCGCAAGGACACCGTCTATGGTCGTGACTACCTGCTCCGCAGCGGGATGCATCGTCGCCATCTCGCCTCCGACTCCATGCAGCGCGTCTTTCCGGGGTGTTGGGTCCGCGCTGATGCCGTGCTCACGCTGGAGGCGCTCGGTCGGTTCTTCCTCGCGCACATGAGGCCGGGCGCCGTGCTCAGCCATCAGACCGCCGCCGAGCTGGTCGGGGTCCCTCTGCCTAGGGCGCTCACCTACGACGGCGGCTCCGCGATCCACTGTCGGGGACCGGATCTGACGAGTCCGACGGTGGGCTCCCTCGTCGTGGTGCACCAGCCGTTGCCGCAGCGGGCGATCTCCTACAGCGGACTGGTGATGTCCCATCCGCTGAGCGCGTTGCAGGACATCTCCCCGAAGCTGTCTCACGTGGATCTGGTCGTGGCATTGGATGCGGTGGCGGCAGATCGATTCGGGACCAGTCTGCGAGTTGATCGCACCGAGATGGCCGAGGTCATCGGGGAACTGCGAGGACGTGGTGCCCCTGCGCTGCGCAGAGCGCTGCCCTACGTGCGGGAGCGGTCGTGGTCGCCGATGGAGACGAAGCTGCGACTGCTGATGCTCCGCCACGGATTCCCGGAGCCCGCCTTGAACGTCCCGGTGCTCGAGGAGGCGACCGGGATCGAGTTCTACATCGACCTCGCCTACCCGGATGAGCGGATCGCCATCGAGTACGACAGTGAGGACCACCGGAAGAATCGCAAGATCTGGCAGAAGGACCTGAACAAGACGGACGCACTGCATGAGGCCGGGTGGAAGGTCGTGCGGGCCACGATCGCCGATTATCGCCGGCCCGAGGACTTCTTCGCCCGGCTCACAGATGCTCTGCAGCGCCGTCGGACGGCGTGCTGATCCCCACGGAAGTCTGCACGCCGGGCGCTACCCTCGGAAGCATGCGCACCACCGTTGGCCCCGCCCCTGTCCTGCACCTTCGCGGTCCGGTCCTGCTCGGTCCCGACCAGGAGATCCCGGAGGCCTGGGTGGTGGACGGTCGGATCCGGCACCAGCGGCCTGAGCTGCTGACCGGCACCGAGATCCGGGAGATCGATGGCTACGTGGTCGCGGGGCTCGCGGACCTGCACTGCCACCTCGGGATTGGTGATGGGGGAGGGGGCACCACGCTGGAGGCCGCCCGGCAGCAGGCGGTGACGGACCGGGACACCGGTGTGCTGCTGATCCGGGATGCCGGCTCGATCATCGACACCTCGCCGCTGCAGCAGCAGTCCGACCTGCCGCGCCTGATCCGCTGCGGGCGCCACCTGGCCCGCACCCGCCGCTACTTGCGCGGGTACGCCGACGAGGTCGAGCCTGAAGATCTCCCGGAGGCCGTGACCCGGGAAGCCGTACGCGGCGACGGCTGGGTGAAGCTGGTGGGGGACTGGATCGACCGCACCGCCGGCGATCTCACCCCTTGCTGGGAGGCTGAGGACTTCCAGGCCGCGGCCCGAGCTGCCCACGACGCAGGGGCCCGCATCACCACTCACACTTTCGACGAGTCCACCCTGCCGCTCGCCCTCGATGCCGGGTTCGACTGCCTCGAGCACGCCACGGGTCTCACCGACGAGACGATCGCCCGCACCGCCGAGGCCGGTGTTCCCGTGGTCTCCACACTGGTCAACGTCGGGGAGTTCGAGAGCTACGCGAGCCAGGGGGAGCGGAAGTTCCCGGACTACGCCGCGCACATGCGCCGACTCCGTGCCAGTCGGTACGACCGCACCCGCGACGCGCACGATGCCGGGGTCCAACTGCTGGTGGGAACCGACGCCGGGGGAGTGCTCGGCCACGGCATCATCCACGACGAGCTGGACGAGTTCGCTCGGGCGGGACTGGATGCCACCACGATCCTGGACGCCGCGACCTGGGCGCCCCGCCGCTTCCTGGGCGTTCCCTGCCTCGAGGACGGAGCCCCGGCCGATCTGCTGGTGGTGCCCGAGGACCCGCGCTCGGACCACCGCGCACTGCGGGAGCGGAGACGTGTGGTGCTCGGCGGCCGAGTCGTGGCCTGAGAAATCCACCTGGGAGGTCCGGAGGAGCAGCGGTGCGGAAATTGTCAAGGTGGATGAGACCAGTGGGAGTTAGGCGGCG
>JAKDUN010000113.1 GCA_030457675.1 Brachybacterium sp.
ACACGATCGTCACCAGCTCCACCCTGATGCTGGTCGGTTCGCTGACCTACTTCGATCTCGTGTTCATCCTGACCGGGGGCGGTCCGGGCAATGCCACCCGCATCCTGCCGCTGGACATGTACCTGACCGGCTTCCGCTCCTACCAGATGGGTCCGGCCAGCGTGATCGCCGTGATCCTGGTGGCCGTGGGCCTGACCCTGTCGTTGATCCTGAACCGCGTCTCGGGCGCGGACCGTATGGAGAGCCAGATGGAGGGCGCCTGAGATGAGCACGACCGCACACCGCTCCCCGAACATCATCGGCGGGTTCCTGGGATTCGCCTGGCTGCTGGTGATCCTGGTGCCGATCTACTACATCATCGTCACCAGCGTGCGACCGCGCGAGGACTACTACTCCTCCAACCCGCTGTCGCTGCCCACCGAGTTCACCCTCGAGCCGTTCCGCTACGTGCTGGAGAACGACTTCCTGCGCTACTTCTCCAACTCCGTGTTCGTCACCGTGATCACGGTGCTCGCGGTGGTGACCGCCTCGCTGCTGGCCTCGTACGTCATCGTGCGCTCCCGCACCCGCCTGGCACGGTTCAGCCAGAAGCTGTTCCTCATGGGGATCGCGATCCCGCTGCAGGCCACGATCATCCCGATCTACTACCTGATCGTGCAGCTGGGTCTGTACGACACCCTGTGGGCGCTGATCCTGCCCTCGATCGCCTTCGCCATCCCGATCACCGTGCTGATCCTGACGAACTTCCTGCGGGATGTTCCCAAGGAGCTGTACGAGTCGATGACCGTCGACGGGGCCAGCGACTGGCAGATGTTCCGCAAGCTGGTGCTGCCGCTGGCCAAGCCCGCGGTGGTCACCGTCGGCATCTACGACGCGCTGCAGGTGTGGAACGGGTTCCTGTTCCCGCTGGTGCTCACCCAGAGCTCCGAGATGCGCGTGCTGCCGCTGTCGCTGTGGGCCTACCAGGGCGAGTTCACGGTGAACATCCCGGCCGTGCTGGCCGCGGTGATGCTCTCCGCGCTGCCGATCCTGGTGCTGTACATCGCAGGGCGTCGTCAGCTGATCAGCGGGCTGACGGCAGGCTTCAGCAAGTAGGACCGGGACGCAGCGGCCGACGGGCCCGCCGCGATCCTCCGCCGCCGCCCGGGCTCACCTCAGAGGGGTCCGGGCGTCGTCCGTCGTCATGCCGCTCCGGCTCTCCCGGCCGATCTGCCCACGTGGTCGATCACGTTCTGGCAGAGGGCATCGACGCAGTCGATGAGGCTGAACCCGGTGCCGTCGCCTGCCACGCCGATCGGCCCGGGCGCTGGGCCACGAGGGGGCATCTCGCCCGACTGTGCCTCTGCCGTCGGTGCCCCTGCCGGAGCCGCGGGAGCCTCGCCCGCCTGTCCGCTGATCCGGAGGTGCTCCAGCATCGCCGGCCACCGGGCCTGGACGGGCCTCCCGGTCCTGTCGAGCACCTGAAGCCGCGGGCGGTGGTGGGAGGAGCGGGAAGGGTCGCGCACCACGCGCAGTCCGCCTTCATGGACCATCACGTGGTGGCGTCGGCACAGGAGAGCGAGCCCTTCGATGTCCGTCAAGCCGCCCTCGGACCAGGGGAGGAGATGGTGGGCGTCGAGATGCCTCGCCTGGTGGCATCCGGGGAATGTGCAGGTGGCGTCGCGAAGGCGCAGGGCACGACGCTGGGCGCGGGAGGCCAGACGCTGCTTCCTGCCCAGGTGGAGCACCTCTCCCCCGGCGTCGGTGAGCACGAGCGAGACCTGTCCGGTGCAGGCCAGGCGCTCCGCGGTGGTCACCTCGAGCGGCCCTGCCCCGAGCACGCCGCAGCGTGGAGTCGTTCCCGCGGGAACATCATGAGCACTCGGACGTGGCGTTCCCGCGGGAACGTTCTGTGCGAGCGCCTCGGCACTGACCTGAACGATCACCAGATGCCGGTCCTCGCCGGAGCGGTCGTCGGGCTCGGAGGCGAGGAAGGTGCGCGCGAGGCCGTGCAGCGCGTCCGCCCTGCGCTGCTCAAGGGCGGCTTCGGTGGTGACCTCGGCTGCGCGCTCGACGTCCGAGCGGTCGGCGATGGAGTGGTCGGCGGCGGGGCCGCTCCCCTCCTCGCTCTCGTCGGGCACGGCGCGGGAGGAGGATGGATGCTCGAACCTCGGAGGTGCCGAGCCGTCCCGGTCCATCGCCAGCTCGAGCGCGGTGACCAGCTCGGAGCCGATCTCCGTGGGCAGCACGGCACGGATCTCGACCATCCCGTCCTCGCGTGTGAACCACTCCGCTCTCCGCACGGCGTCCTGGCCGAGCCGGCTGCCATCGGCCGCGTGGAAGCCCGCGATGGTGCGGGAAAGCTGAGCGGCCGTCATCGCCCGGGCCATCTCGACCAGCACCTGCTCATCCACCCTGTCCGCAACACGGGTCATCTCGCGGACCTTCGAGTAGGA
Organism: Brachybacterium sp.; assembly: GCA_030457675.1. Taxonomy (GTDB): domain Bacteria; phylum Actinomycetota; class Actinomycetes; order Actinomycetales; family Dermabacteraceae; genus Brachybacterium. The sequence continues at coordinate 2,436 of JAKDUN010000113.1, forward strand.
CAGTCTCCCCGCGCGGAACTCCGCCACGGTTCGCGGCATCGACGGCAGTGCTCTGGCGACCCGCACGTGCTCCCGTGCGGTACCGGGGGCCATCGAACAGGACCACGACAACCAGTGGGCCGTGGACTTGAAGCCAACGAACCACCCCACCGCGCTCCGGGCATCGAACTGACCGATCAACAGCAGCAGTTCGCAGGTCGCTGCTGCGATCACCGCGGCCTGCTGCTGTATCCGCTCCCCCAGCGTTTCGGCGCCGGGGCGATCCAGGCGGTCGGTTCCGGGGCCGCTCGGAGCCAGAGGAACGATGGTCATGACGGTCTCCCACCTGCCGGGTGATCTGGGGTCCTCACCAGCCCATCAACATCGCATCCCTTTCACCAGGCGGCCGATGAGAATGTGGACGGAGCCGCCGTGTGGAGGAGCGATCAGATTCGAGACCGGCTTCTGACCTGCATTCTCGCTGCAGTGGAGGAAGGCCGCTTCACCCCCTGTCGCGCACGGCTGCCCTGCGCCTATGGTGGCGGTACTGACACTCCAGGAGGCTCCGATGTCCCGCACCGCTGACCGCGCCACCACCTTTGCCGAGCAGCACGGATCCGGCGAGGTGCTGGTCCTTCCGACCGTCTGGGACACCTGGAGCGCCCAGGCCGCCGTGCAAGCTGGTTTCCGCGGCCTCACTGTGGGCAGCCATCCCGTCGCCGATGCGATCGGCAGCGCCGACGGGGAGAGCATGGACTTCTCCGACTACCTCACGGTGGTCTCGCGGATCGCACGCTCCGTCGACGTTCCCGTCAGCGCCGACGTCGAGTCCGGTTACGGTCTGCCGGCGAAGGAGCTGATCGAGCGGCTGCTCGCGGCCGGGGCGGTGGGCGCCAACATCGAGGACGTCGTGCACAGCGAGGGCAAGCGGGTCCGTGAACGGCAGGAGCACGCCGACTACATCGCCTCGGCCCGCAGCGCGGCCGATGGCGCCGGGGTGCCGTTCGTGCTCAACGGGCGCACCGATGCGGTCAAGCTCGGCACCGACGTCTTCCCCGATCCGCTGGCCGAGGCCGTCGAGCGCATCCGGCTGATGGAGGGCGCGGGCGCCCTTGCTGTGTACCCCGTGGGGCTGAGCTCGGTCGAGCAGGTCACCGCGCTGGTCGATGCCGTCTCGGTCCCGGTGAACGTGACCGCCCATCCCGTCGACGGTCACGGCGCCGGCTCCCTGGCCGAGCTGACCGACCTCGGGGTCCGCCGCATCACCTTCGGTCCGCTGTGGCAGAAGTGGCTCGGCGACGTCTCCGCGGAGGCGCTGGCGCACTGGGCGCCGACGAGCTGAGCGATGTGCGGGCGGGCTCCGGTGCACCCCGGAGCTCGCCCGTCGCGCCTCAGCCGTCGATCGCCGCCACGTCGATCCCCAGGTCCGCGCCCTCGCGCACGTACAGCGGCAGGGTCATGAACCCGTGCCGCTGGCGCAGCCAGCGCCCGCCCTCCTCGACGCTGCCGTCGAACACCGACGTCCAGCGCCCCTCGGGAAGGTAGACCTCGACCTCCCCGTCGGGTGCGAACACCGGCGCGACCAGCAGCGAATCGCCCAGCATGTACTGGGTGTCGATCGCGTGACAGGTGCGATCGCCCGGGAACTCGAGCACCATCGGGCGCAGGATCGGGGTGCCCTGCTCGTGCGCCTGGACCGCCATGTCCTGCAGGTAGGGCACCAGCTGCTGCTTCAGCAGGGTGAAGCGCCGCGCCACGTCCACGGCCTCGTCATCGAATGCCCACGGCACCCGGTATGAGCTCGACCCGTGCAGGCGCGAGTGCGAGGAGAGCAGTCCGAAGGCGAGCCAGCGCTTGAACACGGTGGGGTCCGGTTCCCCTTCGAAGCCGCCGATGGCGGTCAGGGGCCGAGCACTGCCGTCGCCCGAGGACTCACAACCCCAGCACGGCGGTCGCGATCGTGAAGTAGATGATCAGTCCGGTGGCGTCGCAGAACGTGGAGATGAAGGGGTTGGAGAACACGGCGGGGTCCGCCCCGACCTTCTTCGCGACCAGCGGCATCAGGCCTCCCACGATCGCGGCCATCATGCAGATCGACAGCAGGGTCAGCCCGATCACCGCACCGATCGCGGGCCCGTAGACGAGCCCGGCCACGAGCAGTCCGAGAACGCCCAGCACGAGCCCGAGCACCGCTCCCACTCGCAGCTCCCGCCACACCACCCGCGGCAGGTCGCGCACGCGCACCTCGCCCACGGCGAGCGCGCGCGTGACGGTCGTGGCCGCCTGATTGCCGGTGTTGCCGCCGGTGCCGGTCAGCAGCGGGATGAACAGGGCGAGGATGACCACCTGGTCGAGGCGGTCCTCGAAGACCTCGAGCACCTGCACGGTGAGAATCGCCGAGACCGCAAGCACCAGCAGCCACACGATCCGGCTGCGCACCACGCGCAGGATCGGGGTGGAGAGGTAGGAGCGCGGCAGCGGCTCGGAGCCGCTGGTGCGGGCGCTGTCCTCGTGGTTCTCCCGCTCGAGGATGTCGATGGCGTCGTCGACGGTGAGGATGCCGACCAGCCGCTCCTCGCCGTCCACGATGGGCATGGCCAGCAGCTTCGCGGCGAAGAAGCGTCGGGCGGCGTCCTCGCGGTCATCGGTGGCCGCGGAGCGGACCGCGTCGTGGGCGAGGTCGCCGACGAGCGTCCCGCCGTCGGCGACGAGCAGGCGGCGAAGCCCCACCACGCCCAGCAGCACGCGGGAGCGGTCCACCACGGGCAGCAGGTAGATCGTCTCGGCGGCCTCGGCGCGCTCGCGCACGTGGGCGAGCGCTTCGCGGACGCTCATCCCAGGACCCAGGGTGAGCACCTCGGGGGACATGTAGCGGCCGATCGCGTGGCGCGGATAGCCGAGCACCGCCGTGGTCATGGCGCGCTCGTCGGCGTCCAGGCCGTGCATCAGCCGCTCGGCGACCGCGGCCGGCAGCTCGTCGAACAGGGAGGCGCGGTCGTCGGGGTCGAGGTCGCCGATGAGATCGGCGACCTGCGGCGTGCGCAGGGCGGTGATCAGATCGGCCTGGTGCGAGGCGGGCAGCGCCTCGAACACGGCCAGCGCCCGCTCCTTGCCCAGCACCCTGAACAGCATCGCGGCCTCGGTCGACGGGCGGGTCTCCACCAGATAGACGAGCTCACCGCTCGGCAGCGTCTGCGCCTCCAGGCCGAGCTGCTCGAGCTGGGCTTCGCTCTGGGGTGTGCCGCGCAGCAGGGCGAGGACGGTGTCGATGGTCGTACGGGTGCTGGTCACCGCCCCATTGTGGCCGACGGGCGCGGGAGGGCGACGGGGCCCGCGCCGCGCTCATGGCGTCGGAACCTCCGCAGGAGCACGTCCTCCGCCGACAGAAGGCTCTGCTTGCTAGACTGTTGCGAACCGCAGAACTATCATTTCGTATCGCAGAATGCCGGGTCGTCGCGGTCGCACATCCGGCCCGTCCGCCCCGCCGTCCAGGAGGTCCTCATGGCCGCCACGCACCGCCCTTCCCTGCCCGAGCGCACCGCCGCCGCCCGGCTGATCGTCGTGATCCGCGGCGAGCGCGCCGCACAGTACGCACCCGTGCTCGACACCCTCGCGAGCGCCGGCATCCGCTCGGTGGAGCTGACCCTGTCCACGCCCGGCACCCTCGAGGAGCTGCCGGCGCTGCTCGCGCAGTTCGGTGAACGGATGGACATCGGCATCGGCACCGTCACGGACCCTGCGGACCTGCGCACCGCGGCCGAGCACGGCGCACACTACATCGTCACCCCCATCACCCGTACGGACCTGCTCGATGCCGCCGCCGGGGCGGGCATCGCGATCGTGCCCGGCGGGCTCACCCCGAGCGAGCTGCACGCGGGCTGGTCGGCCGGCGCCGCGGCGGTCAAGGTGTTCCCGGCCTCCGTGGTGGGGCCCGGTTACGTCAAGGATCTGCGCGGCCCCTTCCCCGGCATCCGGGTGATCCCCTCGGGCGGGGTGGACCTCGAGGCCGCGGCGGCCTGGCTGCAGGCCGGGGCCGAGGCGGTGTCCGTGGGCGGACCGCTGGTGGGCGACGCCCTCAAGGGCGGCAGCCTCGAGGCGCTGGCCGAGCGCGCCGCGCAGTTCGTGGGCATCACCACCCGCGAGGCGGGGGCATGAGCAGCGCGCCGCGCGTGGTCACCGTGGGCGAGACGATGGCGCTGATGCACAGCAGCACCATCGGCTCCCTCGCCCATCTGCCCTCGGTGGACCTCGCCATCGGCGGCGCGGAGTCGAACCTGGCGATCGGGCTGCGCCGGCTCGGGGTGCCCACGGCCTGGGTGAGCCGAGTGGGTGCGGACCCCCTGGGTGCCCGGGTGGTGCGGGAGATCCGCGCCGAGGGCGTCGAGGTGCACTGCCCGACGGATCCGCAGCGGCCGACGGGCCTGATGATCAAGTCCCACCCCACCGGCTCGACCACCCGGGTGGACTACTACCGCAGCGGCTCCGCGGCCTCCGCACTGACCCCGGCGGACCTTCCCGAGCACCTCATCGAGCAGGCCGAGATCCTGCACGTCAGCGGCATCACCCCGCTGCTGTCCACCAGCGCGCACGCCACCGTCGTCACCGCCGTCCGGCGCGCGGCAGCGGCGGGGGTGAGGGTGAGCCTGGACGTGAACCACCGCTCCCGGCTCGGCTCCCGCGACGACCTCGCCCACCTGCTGACCGAGGTCCTCGAGCAGGTCGACCTCCTCATCGGCGGCCCCGAGGAGCTCGCCCTGCTCACCCCGGACCTCGACGGCTCCGCGCCCGCGCCGCTGCTGGAGGCTCTGGCGCGGCCGGGACGCCAGGTGGTGGCGAAGCTCGGGCCCGACGGCGCGGCCGCCCTCGCCGACGGGCAGCTCCACCAGGCGGCGGGTCACGCAGTGGACGTGGTGGACACGGTCGGGGCGGGGGACGCCTTCGTGGCCGGATACCTCAGCGCTCTCCTGGAGGGGCTCGACATCCCGGCGCGGCTCGCGCGGGCGAACGCCTGCGGGGCGCTGGCCTGCACCGTCCCCGGTGACTGGGAGGGAGCGGCCCGCCTGCACGAGGTCGAGGCCCTGCTCCTCGGCACCGCCGCGGACCCGGTCAGCCGCTGAGGGAGGCGGTGTCCCTCGTGGGGTAATCGGTGTAGCCCACGGACAGCTCCTCGTCCGTATCGGGGTAGAAGGTGGCCGGGTTCTGCGAGTTCGGGCTGAGCCCGGCGGCGATCCGCTCGGCGAGATCCGGGGTGGCGATGTAGTCGCGGCCGAAGGCGACGGCGTCGGCCCGGCCGTCCTCGACATGGCGGTGGCCGTCGGCCGCGTCCATCTCCTCATTGGCGATGACGGGCCCGCCGAACAGCTCTCGGAGCACACCGACGAGGCTGTCCTCCGCCTCGATCTCACGGATGAACAGGAAGGCCACGGCGCGTTTGCCGAGCTCCTCGGCCACGTGGCCGAAGAGCGCGCGGGGGTCGCTGTCGCCCATGTCGTGCTCCTCGCCGCGCGGGCGCAGGTGCACGCCCACCCGGTCGGCGCCCCACACGTCGATCGCGGCGTCCACGATCTCGAGCAGGAAGCGGGCACGGTTCTCCACCGATCCGCCGTAGCGGTCCTCGCGGTGGTTGGTGCTGTCCTGCAGGAACTGGTCGATCAGGTAGCCGTTGGCGGCGTGGATCTCCACACCGTCGAACCCGGCCTCCTTCGCGTTCTGCGCCCCGCGGCGGAAGTCCTCGACGATGCCGGGGATCTCCTCGGTCTCCAACGCCCGCGGGGTGGTGTACGGACGTTTCGGACGCAGCCCGCGCACGCGTCCTGCCGCCTGCACCGCGCTCGGGGCGACGGGGGTGTCGCCGCCGAGAAGCTCCGGGTCGGAGATCCGTCCGACGTGCCAGAGCTGCAGGAAGATCCGTCCGCCGGCGTCGTGGACGGCGTCGGTCGTCTGCGTCCAGCCCTGCACCTGCTCCTCGTTCCAGATGCCCGGGGTGCCGAGGTAACCCACGCCCTGGGGTGAGACGGAGGTGGCCTCGCTGATGATCAGCCCGGCCCCGGAGCGCTGGCGGTAGTACTCTGCCATCAGCGCGGTCGGCACGCGTGACTCTCCGGAACGACGCCGGGTCAGCGGCGACATGATCACCCTGTTGGGCAGCTCCAGGGCGCCGAGGTGCAGTGGTTCAGACAGGTTGGACACGGTGTTCTTCTTCCCTTGCATTCTTGCTTCGTCGCTTCGTTGCGTTTTCCGTCAACCATGGTCCCCGTCCCGAGGGGTGTTAGCCAGAGCCTCCCTGATGGTGCGACTGGCGGAGGTACCACTGACAGGGTCATGCTCGTGCGCCGGCGAGGGTGCCTGGGGAGGGGAGACGGCACCTAGACTCGGGCGCATGAACCACGCAGACGCCGCACCCGGGCCGGGCAGTTCCGGCAGCCATTCCGGTAGTCTCGGCGAGTTCCTGAAGTCCTGCCGGGACGCCATCACCCCGGCGACGGCGGGCATCGAGGATCGCAGCCGGCGGCGCAGGGTCCCCGG
>JAKDUN010000114.1 GCA_030457675.1 Brachybacterium sp.
CGGCCAGACTCGGCGGCGGATCGGTGACAGGGGGACGGCGGCAGTGCGATACGGGTGATGGTCATTCCCCGAGTCTGGTGATGATCCGCCGAGCCCGGCACCGTCGAGCAGCCATCCCGTCCTCCACCGATCGGTGGAGAGCGGGACCCGGGGAGGACGTCGTCGGGCCGTGACCCGCCGTCCGCCGGCTGCTGATCGCGCGTCCGGACCGCTCGCCCCTGGGCAGAAGCCGTCCGCGGCGATATGTTCGAGGCATACCTGACCACGCACCCGGGAGGACCCGATGAAGATCCGCCACCTCGTCCATTCGTGCCTGCTCGTCGAGATCGCCGGGCGGCGCCTGCTCGTGGACCCCGGCGGCTTCAGCGCGGAGGCCGTGCGCGGTCTGGACGCCGAGCTGCTGTCGGGCCTGGACGCGGTGCTGATCACGCACCAGCACCCCGACCATCTCGACCGGGCGCTGCTCGAGGAGGTGCTGGACCGCGCCGAGGGCGCCGAGGTGATCGCTGAGCCGGAGACGGCAGCGCTGCTCGCCGCAGCCGCGGGCGACGCCGCCGCAGTCCCTGCGCGACGACTGCTGGCCCTCGCCGCCGGGGACGTGCACGAGCTTCCCGGGGCCCCGGGCGAACAGGCGGTGCGCATCGAGGCCGTCGGCGGCAGCCACGCAGTCATCCATCCGGACATCCCCCGGGTGGGCAACTCGGGCCTGGTGCTCTCCGCCGGGGACGGTCCCCGTCTCGGCATCACCGGCGATTCGCTCGAACCCGTCCCGCAGTTCCGCGGCATCGACGTGCTCGCCTTCGCGGTGGTCGCCCCCTGGTCGAAGATCGCCGAGACCATCGACTTCCTGCGCGCGGTCGGACCGGTGCTCGCGCTGCCGGTGCACGAGGCGATCGCGAGCGACGTCGGCCGCCCGATCTTCCTGCGCCAGTCCACGACCCTCGCCCCCGAGGGCACCGAGGTGCGGGACTGGCCGGCCGACGGGGTCATCGAGGTCCACGCGGACTGAGCGCGCCGGGCCGAGCGCGGATCCGCGCCGCCCGCCGCGGCGTGCTCGGCGCCCCCGAGGACGCGCCCTTCGACCGCATCCTCGTCTCCGCCGGAGCCGAGCACCTGCCGCCGACGCTGCCCGCGCAGCTGGGCGAGGGCGGGATCCTGGTCATCCCCGTCGCCCAGCAGATGCGACGGATCCTCCGCTGCGGCGACGCACTGGAGCAGACCGTCCACGGCGCCTATCTCTTCGTACCGCTCATCGAGGACCCGCCGTGAGCCGAGTCGGCCACGGGAGGGTCCGCCGGGTGGACGCCGTGCACGGGAGGGACCACCGCGGTTAGGGTGGCCTGGTGCACGGGAGTCCGGTAGGCCGGGCTGAGAGGGAGTTCTCGAACTCCGACCGTAGAACCTGATCCGGATCATGCCGGCGCAGGGAGCTCCGCCGAGCGATCGTCGCCGCGCGCCCGTGCCCGTCTGGAAAGGCACGGACCGTGATCCCCGCTTCTGTCGACGCCTCCGCACCCACCACCGCACCCTCCACCGCTCCCGCCGCCGATCCCGGTGGCGCGCCGCCCGCCGCGAGCCCGGGCCCCGATCCCACCGAGACCCCGCAGGGCTTCGGCGTCGGCGCGCGGATCACCGCCGCCGTGATGACCGAGGACTACGCCCGCGTGCTCGTCGGCATCCTCTCCCGCCTCGACGGCACCGGACTGGTGCGCGAGACCGGGGACGTCTCCACCTACCTCGGCGGCCACGAGACCCACCTGCAGCGGTACCTCATCGACCTCGCCGAGGACCTCGCCCGCACCGAGCATCACGCCACCCTCGCCGTGACCCTCTCCCGGGGCTGCCCCGGCGAGGTGGTCTGCGAACTGCCCGGCGGCGCCGGGCCCCGCAGCACCGAGGTCGCCGCCCCGCGCCGCACCGGCCGGTACGCCTCGGCCGAATGGGCGCTGTACCCGCTGGCCGACCAGGTCACCGCCGGCGGCACCGAGCCCGATCACATGCGCGACATCTACGCCGCGATCGACCACGCTCGCGAACTGGGCACCTTCCGCGGCTCGGAGCATTTCGTCACCCGCCTCGAGGGCGACATCGGGGACGTGATCGCGACTGCCGTGGCCGGCTGGCTGCAGGTGGGGCGCAGCGTCCAGCACGTCACCAGCCACCTCACCCTCTCGCTGAACAGTCCCTCCCACGAGGGGCGCGAGCTGACGCCGGCGACCGGGACCGTCGCGCCGGCCGAGACTGCCGAGGTGACCCGATGAGCGCGGTGCAGACCGCGCCCACCACCGGCCGCTCCCGGCTCACCCTGCGTGAGATCGTGCTGGTGGTGGTGCTCGGCGTGGTGTTCGGATTCCTGTACTGGGTGTTCGTGCAGGCCTGGAACGCCCTCGCGATCGCGATGGGTCCGGCCGGGGATCTCGCCCAGCACGTGCTGTTCGGTTCCTGGTTGCTGGTGGGTCCGATCGCGCTCGCGATCCTGCGCCGCCCCGGCGTGGGCATCCTCGCCGAGATGCTCGCCGCGATCATCGAGGTGGTCTTCCTCGGCAGCCCCGTCGGCCCGCTGCTGGTGCTCTCGGCCGCGCTGCAGGGCATCGGCAGCGAGCTGCCCTTCGCCCTGACCCGCTACCGCCGCTTCGGCTGGGGCGTGTTCGCGGCCTCCGGCGCGCTCGGTGCGGGCCTGGTGTTCTTCTGGACCGCGTACCGGATGGGCTGGTACGGCCAGGACCTGCTCGCCCTGCGCCTGGGGATGCAGGTGCTCTCCGGGATCGTGCTCGGCGGTCTGCTGGCTCGCGTCATCGTGCGGGCGCTGGAGCGCACCGGGGTGCTGGCGAACTTCGCGATCGGCACCGCGGCGCAGGCCGACGGGATCCCGCAGCGCCATGTCCGCTGAGACGAGAGCGGTGCAGGAGGAAGCGGCATCCACCCGCCCGGTGGCCTCGCTGCCCGGGACCTCGGGCGGACCGAGTGACGCATCGACGCCCGCGGCCCCGGTGGTCGAGGCACAGGATCTCGAGGTGGTGCTGCCCTCGGGCTCAGGCGTCGGCCCCTGGACCGGGATGATCCGGGCGGGGGAGCAGGTGCTGCTGCTGGGTCCCAGCGGCAGCGGGAAGTCCACGCTGCTGCGCGCGCTCGCCGGCGCGATACCGTCCCATCAGCGTGCCCGGGTGACCGGGACCCTGCGGGTGGGCGGGAGCGATCCGCTCGGGGGCGGCGTCCTGGCCACCTCGGAGGTCGCCGGGTTCCTCGGGCAGGATCCGGCCGACGGCGTCTGCCTGCCACAGGTGGCCGATGACGTCGCGCTCCCGCTCGAGAGCCGCTGCACCCCGCCGGTGCAGATCGGCCCGCGAGTGCGCGAGGTGCTGGCCGCGGCCGGGATCGGCGCCCTGGGTGCTCGGACCGCCGCCACGCTGTCCGGCGGTCAGCTGCAGCGGGCAGGGCTCGCGGCGGCCGTGGCGGCCCGGCCCCGGCTGCTGCTGCTGGATGAGCCGACCGCGATGCTCGATGCCGACGGGGTGGCCGCGGTGCGGGACGCGGTCACCACCGCCACCGCTGCCACCGCCGATGGCGGGGTCGCAGCGGTGCTGGTCGAGCACCGGCTGGATGACTGGGCGGGGGAGCGTGGCGTGGCCGGACTGCCGCCGCGCACCATCGCCCTGGGCGCTTTCGGGCAGGTGCTCGCCGACGGGCCGACGCGCGAAGTGCTCACACGTCACGGCGCCGCGCTGCGCGAGGCCGGGTGCTGGCTGCCGCGGGAGGTTGAGGAGGAGTTCGAGGATGCGGCCGATGCGGCGCTCGAGGTCGAGCGCGGGAGCGATGCGGACTCGGGCCCGGAGCTCGCAGGAGGGCCTGACGTCGAGACGGCGCCGGCCTGGACCGGGCGACGACGAACCGCCGTCGAGCCGGCCGGGGTCGTCCCCGAATCGGCGGAGCCGCTGCTCACCGTGCGCCGAGCGGATCTCGGTCACGGCGACCGTCCCGTCCTCACCGGCGTCGACCTCACCGTGCGGGCAGGGCAGCTGCTCGCCGTCGTGGGCCGCAACGGCGCCGGGAAGTCCACGCTGCTGGGGGCGCTGTCCCGGCTGGATCCGCCGCAGGCCGGCGAGATCGACGGCGCTCCGGCGGGACTGGTCTTCCAGCGGCCCGAGGCCCAGTTCGTGGCCGACACCGTGGCGGGTGAGCTCGCAGCCTCCGGAGGCGAGCCCGCACAGGTCACGGCGATGCTCTCCCGGCTCGGACTGGAGGAACAGCGGGAGACCAGTCCCTTCACGCTCTCCGGCGGGCAGCAGCGACGGCTCTCGATCGGGGCGATGCTGCTGGCCGAGCGTCCCGTGCTGCTGGCCGATGAGCCTGGCTACGGCCTCGACCGGGCCGCCTCGCGCACCGTCCTCGCGCTGCTGCGGGAGGTGGCCGATGCCGGGCGCGGGGTGGTGATCGCCACCCATGATCTGCGGACGGTCCAGACGGCCGACGCGGTCGCCGTGATCGCCGACGGGCAGCTGCACCCTCCGATCGCCCCGCCGGGTCTGCTGCGGGACCAGGGGCTGCTGCGCCGGGCTGGACTGGTGCCAGGGTCTGGCGCGGGCGGGATACCGGGCGAGGACCCGAGCATCGGACCGAGGTCGGGGCACGGCGTGCCGGAGACTGCTGCGACCCCGAGCCCATCGGCAGCAGGGGCCGCTTCGGCGATACCCTCGAGGACCGATCGGCAGGCCCCGGAGTCCCCACCCCGCGGCTGGCTCGCTCGGCGCAACCCCACCGTGCTGCTGGGCCTGCTGACCGCGCTGAGCATCGTCTGCATCACCCTGACCGACCCGGCACCGCTGGTGCTGCTCTACGGCCTGCTCAGCGTCGGGGCGATGCTCGGCTGCCGGATCGGGCTGCGGCGACTGCTGCGCGCCCAGGTGCCATTCGCGGTGTTCGCGAGCGGGGTCCTCATGGTCAACGTGCTCAGCCGTCCCGGCCATGAACCCTGGCCCGATCTGCCGATCCGGGTCACCGAGGAGGGCATCGTGCTCGGCGCGGCCCTGGCGCTGCGGGCACTGGTGATCGGGCTCGGTGCGCTGATCGTCGCCCGGGCCACCGACCCGCGGCGCACCCTGGTCAGCCTGCGCCAGCACGCCCGGCTGCCCGCCCGGTACGCCTACGCGCTGCTGGCAGGGCGCCGGTTGCTGGACGATCTGCCGCGGCGGTGGGAGACGATCACCCGTGCACATCGGGTGCGATTGCCGCTGACCGGCGACGGCCAGGTGGCCCGCCTGCGCCCCCGTCACCTGCTGCGCTGTGCCTTCTCGCTGCTGGTCGATGCGATCCGCAGCGCGGACCGGATCGCTTTCGCCCTGGAGTCACGCGGGCTGGGAGACGGGCCGCGCACGCTCTGGCGGCCGGTCCCGCTGGGCGCGGCCGATGTCCTGCTCGCCCTCGGTGTCGCCGTGGTGGTCACGAGCGTGCTGATCCTGGCGTGAGGGCGGCTCACTGGCCTGCCACTGCTGCGTTCGGCACCCTTCAGATCAGCCGAGGCGTGCCGCAGGTCGCACTGGATGCGTCTCGAGGCGGCGACGTCCGAGGTCCCGTTCAGAACTCCAGGCCGGTGAGGCGCTCGTACGCCTCGACATATCGCGCCCGGGTCTGGGCGACGACGTCGGCGGGCAGCACCGGAGGCTCGTCGGTGGAACCCTTGGACCAGCCGGAGGCGGGGGAGGTCAGCCAGTTCCGCACGAACTGCTTGTCCAGGCTCGGCGGGGTGCGGCCCGGGGTGAAGGTGTCCGCGGACCAGAAGCGGCTGGAGTCCGGGGTGAGCACTTCGTCGCCGAGCATCAGGGTGCCGTCCACGCGAGAGCGGCCGAACTCGAGCTTGGTGTCGGCGAGGATGATGCCCTGCTCATCCGCGATCCGCCGTGCCCGTTCGAACACTGCCAGGGTGAGGGACTCCAGCTGCTCGGTGAGCTCCTCGCCGAGGCGCTCACGGGCCTGGGCGACGGTGATGTTCTCGTCATGCTCCCCGGGGTCGGCCTTCGTCGAGGGGGTGAAGATCGCGGGCTCCAGGCGGGAGGCCTCGCCCAGCCCGGCCGGCAGCACATGCCCGCCCACGGAGCCGCCGGCACGGTAGTCAGCCAGGCCCGAACCGGTGAGGTGGCCCCGGGCGATGCACTCGAGCTCCACCATGTCCAGGCCGCGGCAGCGCACCGCGCGCCCGGCCACCGCCTCCGGCACGTCGCTCCCGGAGAGCACATGATGCGGAACGATCTGCGCCAGCTGCTCGAACCAGAACAGGCTGATCCCGGTCAGCAGGCGGCCCTTGTCCGGGATGCCGGGCTGGAGGGAGTGGTCGTAGGCACTGATGCGGTCGGTCGCGACCACCAGCACCTCCACGGCGGCCGACGGGTCCACCCCCGCAGGCACATACAGCTCGCGGACCTTGCCGGAGACGATGTGGTCCCAGCCCTCCAGCTGCGGGGCCTCGACCAGGGGCGTCGCGGTGGCGCTCATGCGGTCTCCTCCCTCGTGCCCGGCGCAGCGGGCTCGGTGACGCCCTGTGCGGACCGAGCCTCGGCGGCGGCGAGGCGGGCGATGTCGGTGCGGTGGTGGCTCCCGTCGAGGGCGATCCCCTCGGTCGCGGCCAAGGCCCGGTCCCGGGCCTGTTCGAGGTCCTCTCCGGTGGCGACCACCGACAGCACCCGGCCGCCAGCGCTGACCAGGGCGCCGTCCGCAGAGGCGGTGCCGGCGTGGATGACGTGCGCGCCGAGCGCTTCGCAGGCGTCGATCCCGGTGATCGGATCCCCGGTGCGCACGGCGGCCGGGTATCCGGCGCCGGCGACGACCACGGCGACCGCCGCGTCCTCGCTCCAGGTCAGCTCGGTGTCTGCGGCGAGCTCGCCACGGGCGGCGCCCAGCAGCAGCGGCGCGAAGGGGGAGGTGAGACGCTCGAGGACCACCTGGGTCTCGGGGTCGCCGAAGCGGGCGTTGAACTCCACCACCCGCATCCCGCGGGAGGTGAGCGCGAGGCCGCAGTACAGAACGCCCACGAAGGGGATGTCCCGGGCCGCGAGCTCGGCGATCGTGGGGCGGGCGACCTTCTCGAGGACCTCCTCGGTCAGACCTGCCGGGGCCCAGGGGAGGGGGGAGTAGGCGCCCATCCCGCCGGTGTTGGGGCCCTCGTCCCCGTCCAGCGCCCGCTTGAAGTCCTGCGCGGGGGCCAGCGGCACCACCCGGGTGCCGTCGCTGAGGCAGAACAGGGACACCTCGGGGCCATCGAGGTACTCCTCGAGCACCACCTGGCCGCCGGCGGTCAGCACCGCCTCGGCGTGGGTGATCGCGGCCTCGCGGTCGGTGGTGACCACCACGCCCTTGCCGGCGGCGAGCCCGTCGGCCTTGACCACGAAGGGCACATCGTTCAGGGGGTTCACCCGGTCCAGCCCCGCCTCGAGCTGCGCGAGCGCGGTCACGGTCACCGACGCGGCTGTGGGGACCCCGGCCGCGGCCATGATCTCCTTCGCCCAGGACTTGGAGCCCTCGAGGTGTGCGGCGGCGGCCGATGGCCCGAAGACCGCGAATCCGGCCTCGCGCAGGCGGTCGGCGGCGCCGGCCACCAGCGGCGCCTCGGGGCCGATCACCACCAGGTCCGGTTGGATCTCCTGGGCCAGGCGCACCTGGGCGTCCAGATCGCTGACGGAGGCGTCGTGCACGGTGGCGAGCTGCGCGATGCCGGGATTGCCGGGCGCGGCGTGCAGCTCAGGGGCGGGATGGTCTGCGGCGAGGCGCCGGATGATCGCGTGTTCGCGACCACCGGAGCCGATGACGAGGATCTTCACGCGGTCAGAGTACCCAGCACGGGCGCGGCGCCGGAGACCTGCCCGCACTGCGGAGAACGGGGAGTGGATCCAGCGGACTGCGGGCACCCGTCGGCGGCCGACGGGACATGCCGGGCGCTCGCCGTTACGATCGCTCCCATGCCCGTCGACCTCCCTCATGTCTCCGCGCCCGCACCGGCTGCCGCCTCCTGCGACCGCGGCGTGACCCGGCTGCGACTGGACCTCTCCTACGACGGCACCGACTTCAGCGGCTGGGCCATCCAGCCCGGTCTGCGCACCGTCCAGGGTGAGCTCGAGAAGGCGCTGGGCCGGATCTCCCGGGTGCCGGCCCGGGTCACGGTCGCCGGCCGCACCGACACCGGTGTGCACGCGCGCGGTCAGGTCTGTCACCTGGACCTCCCCGACGCCGCGCTCGCCACTCTCCCCGGACGCTCCGACCGCACCCCGGCCGAGGCTCTGGTGACCAGGCTCGCCGGGGTGCTGCCGCAGGACATCGTGATCCACGTGGCCCGCGAGGTCAGCGATGACTTCGACGCACGCTTCGGTGCGCAGTGGCGCCGCTACCGCTACCGGATCTCCGACGGCCCCGCCGCCCACGACCCGCTGCGCCGGGACGTGCTGCGCCACCGTCGGCCCCTGGACGTCGCCGCGATGTCCCGCGCATCGGCCGCGCTGCTGGGCGAGCACGACTTCCTCTCCTTCTGCAAGCCGCGCGTGGGGGCGACCACGATCCGTGAGCTGCGGGAGCTGCGCTGGGAACGGCCCGGGGAGGGCCAGGCCGATGAGGGCCTGATCGTCGCGACCGTCGTCGCCGACGCCTTCTGCCACCACATGGTCCGCTCCCTGGTGGGCTCGCTGCTCGCCGTGGGGGAGGGGAAGCGGGACGAGGACTGGCCCGCGCAGGTCCTCGCCGCCCGCACCCGGGTGACACCGACCCGGGACGGCGTCGGCTCCGCGCCACCGTGCCCGCCGCAGGGCCTCACCCTGGATCACGTCGCCTACCCGCCGGATGAGGAGCTCGCCGCCTGGGCCGCCCGCACCCGCACCCTGCGCCAGCCGCTGTCGCCGGAGGAGCCGGCCCCCGCGGAGGTCGACTGACCCCGGCTGCTCATCTCCCGGCTGCTCATCTC
>JAKDUN010000115.1 GCA_030457675.1 Brachybacterium sp.
ACGCGACCGTCATCGACCCGAGTCTCACTCCGTCCCACTCAGCTTCCGTCCCACTGAGCCTCCGTCCCACTGAGCCTCCGTCCCACTGAGCCTCCGTCCCACTCAGCCTCTGCCTCGGCGGGAGCGGCGGCTGGGGCAGAGAGATCCAGGGCCTGCTTCAGCGGTCTGCATCATCTCGTCGGACGGGCCGCGCACCTCTGGGAGAGAAAGGTGTTCGTCGACATGACGGCTCGTGCTCCCCGATCGTGCGAGCCGGAGTCGTCATGGCGAACCCGATGATCTGCCCACCGAACTCGGTCACGGTGACGGCCTGGCCGCCGTCGAGCCAGCGTCGCCAGTTCTCCGTGCGCAGCGGCAGCGTGTCGGTCTCCCCGTGAAATGAGCCGTCGGAATGCGCTAGGGCGACGTGCGGTGATAACTGACGAATGCCGAAGACGTGATTGTGAGTTGTTGCGAAAGGTGTTGGTGAGGCTGTGCGTTGGGGCTTGTCTATTCGTGGGGGTGCTTTCGCAAGAATGACGCCTTGAGAGTGCTCCAGATTGTGAACGCAGGTCAGGCAGCGGGGACGCGAGCGCGCTTCGCGGTGCTGAGTCCGTGGGGTGGCGGAGGCGGGACCGTGGGCCATCGGTGACCTGACTGGGGTGCGTGCATCGTCGATCATCGAAGGCTTCTCGGCGCTCGTGCGGAACGTCCGACACCCGTGCGCAACGCAGCATTCGATGGGTTCGATCGTCGTTCCGCTGAATGCGGGGAGGGTTGTGGACGCCGCACCGTTCCTCCCCAGTCGAAGTTATCCACAATGGGGACTTACTTCTGAGTAGTGTTGCCGCACACCTTCCCTCCGTGGAATCTTTGTGTGAGAATATGAAACATGGCACAGGAACCGCGCAGCGCGAGCGAAGAATCCCCGGGAGTCGGTCACGACTCTCGCGGTATCGCGCCGCTGCGTGCGAACCCGGGGAGCGACCCCGAGGGGTCGATCGCGCCGTCAGCGGGACTCGGATCGCGAAGCCCACTCTCGATCGAGGCGGGTGTCGACGAGCTCCAGATCGGCGACGTCGACGTGGCCGCAGCTCGTAGGGTGCTCGCCCAGGTCGGTGCCGACGGCGCCCTCGGGCTGGATCGACTGTCAGTCACCGAGACCATCGCCGTGCTGTCCCGACTCCAGGAGCTGTCCGGTGCCGTGGCCGCGGTGCAGGCGCGGGCGCTGATCCATCTGGAGGACGCGGTCAAGGAGGACTGTCGACGTCGTGAGGAGACGCCGCAGCAGGCACTGAAGGTGGCGCGGGCGGAAACGTCGGCGGCGATGAAGCAGTCGACGTCCTGCGCCGGTCAGTCGATGTCCTCCTGCCGCCGCCTCGTCCGCTCCATGCCCGGCATGCTCACAGCGCTCGCCCACGGGCGGATCGTTTCCAGCTCTGCGCACGGGGTGGGGCGCACGATGGCTCCGGCGAGCCCCGAGCAGCGCAGCCAGGTTGATCAGATCCTCGCTGCCCACCTGCCCTACCTCGAGGACTGCGGTCCGCAGGAGTGGGCCAGTGAGGCGGAGAAGGTGCTGCACGGACTGGATCCGCACGGCGCCGCGGAGCGTCATCGCATGGCGAAGAAGGATCGCAGCGTCACTGTGCGTCGTGGTGAGCACGGCATGTGCACCCTCACCGCCCGCTTGCCCGGACTCGATGGTGCCCGCATCCGCAAGGGGCTCTCGATCGCCGCGGAGAAGGCTCGCGCCCACGGTGATCGGCGCGGACACCAGCAGATCATGGCGGACCTCTTCGCCGACGCACTGATCGGCCGTGGCGAAGGGATCGATCCGTCCACGCTGGAGATCGGTGTGGTCATCACCGATCGCTCGCTCCTGGCCCCCGACCATGCCGATGCCGCCACCATCGAGGGCTATGGCGCGGTGCCCTATGAGCACGTCCGTGAGGAGATGCAGGAGGCGATGAGCGCCGCGGAGGAGGATCCGGAACTGGCGCCGGCTCTGCGCAGGCTCTATGCCGACGCGGACGACGGCCAGCTCATCGCCGTCGAATCCGCCGCCCGCAGCTTCCCGCCGGCCCTCGCCCGCTTCCTCCAGATCGCCCACCAGACCTGCCGGGCACCCCACTGCGATGCGAACATCCGCCAGAACGACCACGTCATCCCCGTTGCGCAGGGCGGCTCCACCTCCCTGGACAACGGCAACGGGCTCTGTGCCGCAGACAACCAGAAGGAGGAGGCCGGGCAGAGCGTGCGCGTCGTCCGCGACGAGAACGGGAAGCGCCGCACCGTCGAATGGACCACCCGCTACGGGCAGACGGCCCACCGCCGCGGCATCAACTACGACCCGCTCGGCACAGGAGCGAGACTCCTCGAAAGAGCAGCCGGCACGGATCTCCCCATGCTCGATTCCGGCTCCGGTCCCCCCGATGACGAGCCGAACGGCTCACTCCGCCGTGCGCTCGCGCTGATCGATCCGCATCCCGCGGTGCGAGACTCCCCCGCAGTGCGAGACCCCCTCAGAGACCGTCCCTGGCTCGCGCGGAGGCGAAGGGATCACGTCTTCCTCCCGCACCTCACGCTCATCACCGACACGCCATGGCGCGGACCCGAAGCCGGCGCGGCGTAGCGTGAATGAAGGTGCTGCTGAGTAAGAGTGCTGCTCAGTAAGAGTGCTGCTGAGTAAGAATGCTGCTCAGTGAAAGTGCTGCTCAGCCGAGCAGCTCCGACAGCTCCAGCCAGCGCTCCTCGAGGTTCTCGATCTCGCCCTCGACCTCCCGCAGCTGCGCCGTGATCTCCGCGAGGCCCACATAGTCGGACTGGTCGTGATCGGCCAGCTTCGTGTGCAGGGACTTCGTCTGCCGATCGAGCTTCTGCAACCTGCGCTCCGCGGCGCCGAGCTCCTTCTGGGCCGCATGCGATTCCGGCCCCGAGAGGCCCGACGCACCCGCGGCCGACGAGTCGGCTGCGCCGTCGGAGGCGGGTGACGGGCCGGAGCCGGAGCCGGCGGAGCCACCAGAGCTTCCGGCCCCGCCAGCACCGCCGACGCCGCCCGAACTGCCACTGATCCCCGTCGACCGGGATCCCGTCGCCGTCTGCGCCGCCCGCAGCTCCAGGTACTGCTCCACCCCGCCCGGCACGTGCCGGACGGTCCCGTCCATCACTGCGTACTGGATGTCGGTGACGCGCTCGAGCAGGTAGCGGTCGTGAGAGACCACCAGCAGCGGACCGGGCCAGGTGTCCAGCAGATCCTCCATCGCCGCGAGCATGTCGGTGTCCATGTCGTTCGTCGGCTCGTCCAGCACCAGAATATTGGGCTCGTCCAGCAGAGTCAGCAGCAGATCCAACCGGCGCTGCTGACCGCCGGAGAGCGCTCCGACCTTCACCTTCTGATGCGCGGCGGTGAAGCCGAGCCGTTCCAGCAGCTGCCCGGGCGAGACCTCGTCCTTTCCTGCGCGGAAGGTGGTGCGGTACCGGCCCACCACCTCGCTGACGCGCGAGTCCAGATGCTCCTGCAGGCCTTCGAGCTGCTGGGTCACCTGCTTCACGGTGACGGTCTTGCCCTTCTTGACCCTCCCGGCCTGCGGCTCGACCGCGCCGGTGATCAGGCCCAGCAGTGTCGACTTGCCCGCGCCGTTGGGACCCAGCACCCCGATGCGGTCCGCAGGCCCGATGTGCACCGTGACATCGCGCAGCACCGTGAGGTCTCCGTACCCGGCATCCACGTCGAGCACGTCGATCACGTCCCGACCCAGGCGGGAGGTCGCCAGCTGCGTCAGCGCGACCGTGTCGCGGGCCGGCGGCTCGTCGGAGATGAGGTCATTGGCCGCATCGATGCGGAACTTCGGCTTCGAGGTCCGCGCGGGTGCACCGCGGCGCAGCCAGGCCAGCTCCTTGCGCATCAGGTTCTGGCGCTTCGACTCGATCGCCGCGGCCTGCCGATCGCGCTCGACCCGCTGCAGCACATAGGCCGCATATCCGCCCTCGAACGGGTCCACGACACCGTCGTGCACCTCCCACATCCGGGTGCAGACCGCGTCCAGGAACCACCGGTCGTGGGTGATGACCACGAGACCGCCGTCCTTGGGGCTCCAGCGACGACGCAGATGCTCCGCGAGCCAGGAGATGCCCTCGACATCGAGGTGGTTCGTCGGCTCGTCCAGCAGCAGCACGTCCCAATCGCCCACCAGCAGCTCCGCCAGATGCACGCGGCGCAGCTGCCCACCGGAGAGCGAGGCGAGCGTGGTCTCGAGCTCGATCCCCTCGAGCAGGCCGGAGAGCACGTCCCGGATCCGCGGGTCCGAGGCCCACTCGAACTCGGGCCTCTCGCCGACCACCCGCTGGCGGACGGTGGTGTCGGCGGTCGCCTCGTCCTGCTGGCTGAGCACCCCGACGCTCACCCCGCCGCGCACGGTGACGCGGCCGTCGTCGGGCGTGGTGATGCGCGCGAGCAGGCGCAGCAGCGTCGACTTGCCGTCGCCGTTGCGTCCCACCACGCCGATGCGGTCGCCCTCATCGATGCCGATGGTGATGTCGTCCAGCAGCACGCGGTCGGGCAGCGCGACGTGGAGGGACTGGGTGCCGAGCAGATGAGCCATACGAGAAGGTCCTCAGGAAGTGCGAAAGGTCAGGGCGGACGAGGCGGCGGTCCTCACCGCCGCAGCTCACCGCTGGGGAGGGTCATCCGCCTCGAAGGTCAGCAGCAGGGAGCGCAGGGTGTCGGCGAGGGCCGAGCGCCCGTCGGGGGCCAGCGGCTCGAGCAGCTCCTGCTCCGCGTCCAACAGCTTCTCCATCGCCGCATCCACCCGGGCGACGCCGTCGGCGCGCAGACGCACCTCGACCGCGCGGCCGTCGTGCGGGCTGCGGTTCTTGCTCACCAGGCCCCGGGCGACCAGCTTGTCGATCCGGGTGGTCATGGTGCCACTGGTCACCATCGTCTCGTGCATCAGCGCGCCGGGGGAGAGGGCGTCGTCACCGCTGCGCCGCAGCGCCGAGAGCATGTCGAACTCCCACCCCTCGAGACCGGCGTCGGCGAAGGCACCGCGCCGGGCGACCTCGAGATACCGCGACAGGCGGGAGATGCGGGAGAACACCGCGAGCGGTGCGACATCCAGATCCGTGCGCACAGCGCGCCAGCCCTCGACGATGCGGTCGACCTCGTCGTGGCGCGGGGCGACGTCTGGCGTGGTGGGCATGAGGCGAGTCTAGGGGCCCGCCCGCCGTCGACCCCCGTCAGGCGCCGCCGCTCTCGCGCAGCGAGGGCTCCTTCTGCAGGGCGCTGAGCCCGTACCAGGAGAGGTTCACCATGCGGGCGGCGACGAGCTCCTTCGCGGGCCTGCGCGTCTCCAACCACCACTGACCGGTGTACGCCACCATCCCCACGAGCATCTGGGCGTACAGGGCGGCGTCGCGCGGCGGGTACCGATGCAGGCGCAGCTGAGTGGCGAGGATCTCCTCGACCCGCTGCGCGACATCGGTGAGCAGGGAGGAGAAGGTGCCGACGGCATGGCTGACGGGGGAGTCCCGCACGAGGATCCGGAAGCCGTCCTCGTTTTCGTCGATGTAGGAGAGGAAGGCGAGCGCCGCCCGCTCCATCAGCACCCGGGGATGTTCGCGCTGGTCCTTCAGGGAGTCCTCCAGGTCGCTCAGCAGCGTGGAGACCTCGCGGTCCACGACCACCGCGTACAGCCCCTCCTTGCCGCCGAAGTGCTCGTAGACGATCGGCTTGGAGACCTTCGCGCGGGCCGCGATCTCCTCGACGGTGGTCATGTCGAAGCCCTTCTCGGCGAACACGCGTCGGCCCACCGAGACCAGCTGCTCGCGGCGCTCCGTGCCGGACATGCGCGTCGTCCGTGCGCGAGAGGCTTCCTTCTCCACCATGGCGGGAGTCTCCCACACCGGTGACTCGTCGGTCAGCCGAGGTCAGCGGAGGTCAGCGGCAGTGGCAGTGGCAGCGGCAGCGGCAGCGGCAGCCGCAGTGGCAGCGGTCGACGGTGGACGGTCGGCGACGGCCCGCGCCGGAGAGCGGTGGCGAGCACCGGGCCGGCGTGGTCCGGGAGTGCTGCCCGACTCGCGGGCGCTGCGGCCTGGGCCGGGCGTGCCCGGCGGGGCGCCCGAGGACCATCGGTCGGACGGTAGGATCGGGCCGCGCCCGTGGCGCCGCCAGTTCACCGGTACCCGGTGGCCGCGACTGGACGGCAGCCCGATGGACGCGATCCGCCATGGTGTAATCGGCAACACCTCAGATTTTGGTTCTGGAGTTTCAGGTTCGAGTCCTGATGGCGGAACGCCCGTCGCCCTCGCGGTGATGATGCAGGACGACCGCGGCGATGCCGCATGCCCCACCCGTCGAAGACCTCGAGGAGCCGCAGACGTGGGAATCGAAGAGACCCCCGCCCCCGCCGCCGTGATCGTTCTGGCCGCCGGTGCCGGGACCCGGATGAAGTCCCGGAGACCGAAGGTCCTCCACGAGATCGGGGGCAGATCCCTCCTCGTGCACGCCGTCACAGCGGCCGAGGGCACCGGCCCCGCTGAACTGGTGGTCGTGCTCCGCCACGAGCGTGACCGGGTGGCCGAGCACCTCGCCGAGCACGCCGCCGAGGTCACCGTCGCCGACCAGGACGAGGTCCCCGGCACCGGCCGCGCCGTCCAGTGCGGGCTCGAGCAGGTCACCGCGAGCGAGGGCACGGTCCTGGTCACCTATGGGGATGTGCCGCTGCTGGATCCGGCCACCCTGCGCGAGCTGGTCTCCGCCCACGAGGGTGCCGGGGCCGCTGTCACCGTGCTCAGCGCCCGCGTCCCCGACCCCAGCGGGTACGGCCGCATCCTGCGCAGCGAGGACGGCTCCGAGGTGCTCGGCATCGTCGAGCACAAGGACGCCGACGACGCCCAGCGCGGGATCGACGAGATCAACTCCGGCATCTACGCCTTCGACGTCGCCGTCCTGCGCGATGCGCTCGGCCGCATCGGGACCGACAATGCCCAGGGCGAGCTGTACCTCACCGACGTCCTCTCGATCGCGCGGGCCGACGGCCGCTTCGTGCGGGCCCTGGTCACCGACGACGTGATGATGGTCGAGGGTGTCAACGACCGCGTGCAGCTCGCGCAGCTCGGTGCCGAGATGAACCGTCGCACCCTCGAGCGCCACATGCGCGCCGGGGTCACGATCGTCGACCCCGCCACCACCTGGATCGACGCCGACGTCAGCATCGGGCAGGACGCCATGATCCTTCCCGGCGTCCAGCTCCACGGCGCCACCGACATCGGCGAGGAGGCCCTGATCGGCCCCGACTCCACCCTGCGCGACACCGAGGTGGGCGCCGGCGCCGAGGTGGTCCGCTCCCACGCGCTGCTGGCCGTCGTCGGCGCCGGTGCCTCCGTCGGCCCGTTCTCCTACCTCCGCGCCGGGACCGACCTCGGGGCCGAGGGCAAGATCGGCGGCTTCGTCGAGACGAAGAACGCGTCGATCGGCGAGAGCGCGAAGGTCCCGCACCTCAGCTACATCGGCGACGCCGTGATCGGCGAGGGCACCAACATCGGTGCCGGCACGATCGTCGCGAACTACGACGGGGTGAACAAGCACCGCACCACCGTCGGCCGCCATGTGCGCGTCGGCTCCGATAACGTGCTGGTGGCACCGGTCACGATCGGTGACGGGGCGGCGACCGGGGCCGGCACCACGGTCCGCAAGGACGTCCCCGCCGGAGCGCTGGGAGTGAATGCCGTCTCGCAGCGGAACATGGAAGGATGGACCCTGCGACGCCGTGCGGGGACCGCGGCCGAGACCGCTGCACGTGCGGCCCTCGGCCCTGACGATGGGTCCGCTGCCAGGACGCCTGCAGGAACTGCCGCCGACGAGCACAAGGAGCACGAGCAGCGATGAGCGGAATCGTCACCACCGGGGAGAAGCGACTGGTCCTCGCGTCCGGACGGGCCCACCCGGTCCTCGCGCAGGAGGTCGCCGACGAGCTCGGCGTCGAGATCCTGCCGATGGACGCCTGGGACTTCGCCAACGGCGAGATCTACGTGCGCTACGGGGAGTCCGTGCGCGGCACGGACGTCTTCGTGCTGCAGTCCCACCCCGCTCCGATCAACACCTGGGTGGTGGAGCACCTCATCATGATCGACGCGCTCAAGCGGGCCTCGGCCAAGCGGATCACCGCGATCGCGCCGAGCTTCCCGTACGCGCGCCAGGACAAGAAGCACCGTGGTCGTGAGCCGATCTCCGCCCGACTGATGGCGGACATGTACGAGACCGCGGGGGTGGATCGCATGATCTCCGTGGACCTGCACGCTCCGCAGGTGCAGGGCTACTTCGAACGGCCCGTCGATCACATGATGGCGCTGCCGATCCTCGCCGAGTACATACAGGACAAGTACGGCGAGGAGGACCTCGCCGTCGTCTCCCCGGACGCCGGCCGCATCCGGGTCGCGGAGCAGTGGGCCAAGAAGCTCGGCGGGGTCAACCTTGCCTTCGTCCACAAGTCCCGCGATCCCAAGCGCCCCAACCAGGCCGTGGCCAAGCGCGTGATCGGCGATATCGAGGGCAAGACCTGCATCCTGGTCGATGACATGATCGATACGGCCGGCACCATCGTGCAGGCGGCCGACGCCCTGGTCGCCAACGGCGCGGACTCGGTGATCATCGCGACCACGCACCCGATCCTCTCCGACCCCGCCACCGACCGGCTGAAGGCCAGCTCCGTGCGCGAGGTGGTGTGCACCAACACCCTCCCTGTGCCGCCCGAGAAGCAGTTCGATCGGCTCACCGTGCTGTCGATCGCGCCGCTGCTCGCACGCGCGATCCGCGCGGTCTTCGACGACGGCTCGGTCACCAGCATCTTCGATGGCGAGGTCTGATCGACGTACTGCGAGGCACGAGACGCTTCTATGTTCGTCAAGAGGCGTTGGCGAGGTGTCGGTAGAGCTCTC
>JAKDUN010000116.1 GCA_030457675.1 Brachybacterium sp.
CCCACGGCGCCCCCCCGTGCCCGCCGCCGCCCCCCGCGGGGCCGCCCGGGGCGGGCGGGGGGACAGCGCCCGGGCCCGGGCGCTGCTGGGGGAGTTCTTCGTCGGCCGCGGCTGGCGTCCGCGCGAGCGCGGAGCGGGGCGGGTCGACTACGAGCGCGGCAGCCGTCGTCGGACCCTGCTGCTCGGCGGCCTCGCCGGGAGCCGCTTCCACCTCACCGCCCGGGTGGAGGTCCCGGCGGGGGAGAGGGCTGCGGGGACCACCGGAGACGAGGGGACCACCACCATCCACTACCGCTGGGGAGCCGACGACGGCCGCACCCTGGGCGGAAGCCTCGGCCGTGCCCGCGCGATCCGCATCCACACGGAGACGGCCGCAGCACTCGAGGAGCACCTCGCAGCGGGTGGCCACCTGGTGCGCGTGCGCCGCAGCTGAGCGGGCGGCCTGAGCACGAATCCACCGAGATCCGACGGCCCCGCGAGGCCGAGGAGGCTGAGGGATGCGGGCATCCGCGCGGATCAGGCCAGCAGCACGCCGACCACACCCAGCACCACCGTCCCGGCGGGGATCAGCATCATGCGTGCACCGGTCAGCCACCGGCCGTGCCGAGAGCGCCGCTCGACCGTTCCCGGCCCCTCCAACGGCGCGGCGAGCACGTCCTGCCCGTCCTGCGCGCTCGCGCGCCTGGTCTGCACGACGTCCCCGGTCAGCCCGGCCAGGATCACGACGACACCGCCTCCCAGCGCTGCTGCAGCCGCAACGGTGAACATCGGGACGCGTATCGTCACCACCGGCACCACGATCACCGCCATCGCCACCATGACGACGACCCACGCGATCCATGGCCGGAAGGCGATCAGGCGCAGGATCGGTTGCGGCCACCGCGACATCACGCCGAGCCCGATGGTCAGGGCGGCCGCGTTGATCGCCATCCCCGCGGTCACCGCGAGGTCCTCCCCACGGGCCAGGGCCGGGGCGGACCAGACCACGGCCATCATCCCCACCAGCTGGATGAGTACCGGAAGCGCGCCGGCCAGGACCCTGCGGGGGCTCTGTGCCGCAGAGGTCTCCAGGTCCAGGGCGCGGGCGTAGTCGCGCGCCGGACCGAAGGCGTCGCGGGCCTCATCCCCGCTCTCGGCGCAGTAGGACTCGACCTCTGCGAGCGCGGCGCCGATCTCCGTGCCGGCGACGCCGCCCAGGCGCAGCTCCATGATGAACTGCTCGGCCCAGCGGGGGTCCACGTGCGGAGCCACCCTGGTCTCGAAGGACGCCTTCGTATCGTGCCTTGACATGGTCATCGAACCTCCTGGTCCCTCGTCGTCCCGGTCGGAGCGGGCCGACCCGTCAGCAGCTGCCCCGTGAGATCGGTGAACTCCCGCCACTGGCCGGTCAGGTCCTCCAGCGCGGCGCGTCCCTGCTCGGTGAGCAGGTAGTACTTCCGGCCGGGGCCGCCATCGCCGGGGCGCCACTGGACTGTCACGTGTCCGTTCTGCTCGAAGCGGCGCAGCAAGGGGTACAGCGTGCCGCCCTTGATGTGCCCCAGACCTGCCTGCGTCAGACGGGCTGCCAGTTCGTACCCGTAGGTCGGGCCATCGGCCAGCAGGCGCAGCACGCAGAGCTCGAGCACTCCGCGCAGCCATTCCGCCGGCCACTCCTGCGTCGGATTCATGTCTAGACCGTACGTGCCACTAGTGGGCGACGCAACCTACTGAAGGGTGGCGGTCACGGAGCATGGCGGCACCCGTTCATCACGCCGGCGGGTGTGGCTTTCGCCCGGTGTCGAGGACACGAGTTCGTACGCGCCCCGGACCGTCGCCGCGGACGTGCCCCCCGCGTTCGGCGCGGGCAGGCGCAGAAGCTGCCGGAGCAGACGCGTCAGCCCGGCCCCGCCGGCGAGGTTCAACGCTGCCGGCAGACCTGCGGCCGACACGAGGGCTGATCAGGGCTGAGAGGACGCGCGGGCGCGGCCGGAGGCCGTACGCGGGGAAGGTGCGCGATGAGGTGCCGAACGAGGACACCCGGGCGACGGGGCGACCCGCGGTGCCGAGAGGCTCCCTCGCCATTGAGGGAACCCGGTCTCGACAGTAGCCCGCTACCGTTGAGTAGTACGTCACAGGCCGGTCACAGTTCGGCAGTGGCCCGACAGGAGGCGGAGCCGCGCCTCATCGCCGCCACGACCCGCCACCCCGTTCACGGATCCCGCCGGCGCGTCGCGCGATGGACTCTTCCCTCGTGGGAATCCGCCTCTACCATGGACGGACCGCGCTGACGGGGCCGCCCGCAGCGCATCCTCCATCCAGCAAAGGACTGCAATGACACTGCGTATCGCCGTGTTCGGCGAGAACAGGCACGAGAAGGTCGACCCGCAGGTCCAGGAGATTTACCCCGAGGGCATGCACACCGTCATCGCCGAGGGCCTGCGCGAGCAGCTGGCCGCCGATGGTGTCGACGCCGAGGTGCGCATCGCCCTGCTCGACGACATCGAGGAGTCGCTGTCCGAGGAGGCCCTCGCAGAGACCGACGTGCTGACCTGGTGGGGGCACATGGCCCATGCCGACGTCCCCGATGAGATCAGCGATCGCGTGGTGCGCCGCGTCCATGAGGGCATGGGCCTGATCCCGCTGCACTCGGCCCACTACTCGAAGCCGTTCAAGGCGCTGATGGGCACCACCTGCTCCCTGCTGTGGCGCAACGACGGCGAGGAGGAGCGGGTGTGGACCGTCAACGGATCCCACCCCATCGCTCGGGGCGTCCCGCACCCGATCGTCGTCCCCGAGCAGGAGATGTACGGGGAGATGTTCGACATCCCCGCCCCCGACGAGCTCGTGTTCGTCTCCTCGTTCGCCGGCGGCGAGGTGTTCCGCTCCGGCGCCGCCTTCCGCCGCGGCAAGGGCAAGGTGTTCTACTTCAGCCCCGGCGACCAGGAGTATCCCGTCTACCGCCAGACGGAGATCCGCCGCGTGCTGGCCAACGCCGTGGTCTGGGCCCGCCCCGAGGATCGGCCCGCGGAGCCCGTGAAGATCGCCAACGCCCCGCGCGACTGGTTCCGCGGCGAGGATCCCGAGGGAGCCGCGCGTGTCATCTGAGCACTCCGCGAGCACGCTGACCGACACCTCCGCCGCCCCGGCCCCGGCGCTCGAGCGCAGCGGCTTCCCACGACTGGCCAGCGGTCGTCCCGCCCGAGTGGTGGTCGTCGGCGCGGGCGGGATGGGCAGCTGGTGGGCCCGGGAGATCGTGGCGAGTGACGTCGCCGAGCTGGTGGGCGTCGCCGATCTGGTCGAGGGTGCGCCGCAGCGGGTCATCGCGCAGTCGGGGGCGGCCGATCCGTCGGCCGTCGCGACCGGCACCGACGGGGTCGACCTGGCGCTGGCGACCGGCGCCGACCTGCTCATCAACCCGACCGTGCCGGTGGCGCACCATCCCGTGACGGTGAAGGCACTGCACGCCGGCATCCCGGTGCTCGGCGAGAAGCCCGTCACCGAGACGCTGCCCGAGGCGCTCAGCCTGATGGCGCACTCGGAGCTGACCGGCGTGCCGTTCATGGTCTCCCAGTCACGACGCTTCTTCCGCCAGGTACGGCAGCTGCGCAGCTTCGTCGCCGCTCATGGGCCGACGGTGCTGACCAGTGCGTTCTTCTCCCTGTTCGTCGAGCACGACGGGTATCGCCGCACCCAGGCCCATCCGCTGCTGCGCGACATGGGCATCCACGCCTTCGATGCCGCCCGGTACATCACCGGTGCCGATCCGGTGGCGGTGACCGCCCGGGGCGCCCGGCCCGACTGGAGCGTGTACGCGCACGACGCGAGCGTGAGCGCGACCTTCGAGATGGATGACGACTCGCTGTTCGCCTGTCACGGCACCTGGAACGCCCGGGGGCTGCCGACGGGATGGAACAGCGAGTGGCGGATCGCCGCGCAGCACGGCTCGGCCACCTGGGACGGCACCGACGCCCCGGTGCTCGGCACCGAGGAGGCGGCGGCGACCGAGCGCCTGCAGGCCGCGGTCGACGCCGAGTCCGGCCCGGAGCCGGATCAGATCGCGGCCTCGCTCGTGGAGTGCGTGAGCGCCCTGCGCGAGGGCCGTACCCCGATGTGCGAGGTGCACGAGAACCTGCTGAGCTTCGCGATGGTCGAGGCGGCCGTCGCCTCGGTCGAGCGCGGGCAGCGGGTCGAGATCGACGAGCTGCTGGAGCAGGCCCGTCTCGAGGCGATCGCCGCCGAGACCGACCCGGCGGCGCGGGAGCTCCTGCAGTCCTGGACCTCGGTGCGCGAGGTGCTCGCCGCCGGGCAGTGACGACCTTTGTCACCGGACGGTCGCGTTACGCGGGGCGCCCGGGGGCTCGCGGCAGTATGGCCGAGGCATTCTGGGTCTGGGTCAGTGAGTGTCGCGGGACCTTGACTCTCAAACGCGGAAGGGAGGCTGTTGACGAGCGGGAGCCGAACGATCAGGATCGCGACGCCCGCCTCCGTGAACGATTGCGCTTGAGCGCGCCACCCCCTGGAGGGGGTGGCGCGTCGAGCCTGAGGGCGAAGCAATGTGCCGCGTGGCGTGCGTGCCGAGACTACTGCTGCCGAGACGATCTGCTCTCAGGAGCTCCACGCTTACGCTTTCTGCGCTCCGTCACCGTTTCCTTGATGAAGCTGCCGACGAGGAGCGCAATGATGGCGAAGGTGGTCCCCACCAGTGTGATTAGACCTTGCGCGGGGGACTCGAAGATCGCATCGAACAGACCGTAGGCGAAGGCGCCACCGAATCCGAGCAGCAGCACGATGGCTGCCGCACAGACCCAGGCCAGGACCTTCTTGTTCATGGCGTTGTCCCTTCCAGCTCTCCCGCTTGCGGCGTCCGATCATAGGTCACCGAGCGCGCATGCTCCGACCGCGATGACCAGGGCTCCCACGGCGCCCCCCGGTAGCACGCTGTGGGCCGCCTTCTTTATAAGGAAGCTGGCGATCTTTGGCGACGTCTTCTTGAGGATATTGAAAGCGATGGAAGAGGCCACCTTCCACTGGCGGCTCTTCAGGGCCTTGCGTACCTTGGGCTCGGCGAACGCCTTGATGATCGCTTTCGCGTCCGCGATTCCGAGCTTCTTGGACATGCAGTTGCCGAAGTGGTTCCAGTCCCAGCTCAGTGCAGAAATCTGCGATGTTCCTGCAACTGCGACGGCCACGTTCCCACCTTTGTCGTACTGGTCGAGGAGCATGTCGAAATTGAATGGCTGGAAGGTTCCGTCGTCCAGCGTAATGCCCCCCTGCTCTTCGACCTCCTGAAGTTCTGCGGCTGTTCTCTCGACGTACGCGAGCTCCTCGGGCGAAAGCCCTGACGTGTCGGCTAGCGGATCTTCTTCAAGAGCCACACCATCCGCATATGCTGTCGAGGTTCCCAGGACCCCGAGTGTCGCCACGATCCCGCTCGTCATAAGCGCTCGACGCTTCATTGCATCCTCCGTCCGCTCCCACCGGGGTGGGTCGCTGCTGCTGCGGTATCGCCGCAGCCCGACGCCCAGCATGTGCCGGGCGCGTCGAGATCGCACGGGGAAACCCCAGGCAAAACATAAGATTCTCTCAGAATCGGTGTGATGGAGGCGTGTGCCGCTTTGCCTGGGTCGTGAACCCTGGCCGCGTGCCTGCAAGTCGAGGTGGATGCCGAAGGTGGGGAGGAGCCGGATCAGATCGCGGCCTCGCTCGTGGAGTGCGTGAGCGCCCTGCGCGAGGGCCGTACCCCGATGTGCGAGGTGCACGAGAACCTGCTGAGCTTCGCGATGGTCGAGGCGGCCGTCGCCTCGGTCGAGCGCGGGCAGCGGGTCGAGATCGACGAGCTGCTGGAGCAGGCCCGTCTCGAGGCGATCGCCGCCGAGACCGACCCGGCGGCGCGGGAGCTCCTGCAGTCCTGGACCTCGGTGCGCGAGGTGCTCGCCGCCGGGCGGTGAGGCGTCGCCGAGCGGACGGCGGGCCGACGGCGCCGGATCAGAGCGCCGTCGACCTCCCGTCGGCCGGGCCCGGCGCGGCGGGCTGCGGGCTCGCGGTGATCCGCACCGCGGCGCGCTCCAGGTGCGGCAGCGCGCGCCGCAGTCGTTCCTCGATCGCGAGCGCGAGCTGCGCGGAGCGTGCGACGTCGAGCGCGGGGTCGACCTCCGCGACGATCTCCGCCTCCAGCCGGTGGCCGATCCAGCGTGCCCGGGCATCGCGCACGGCGTGCACACCGGGAGCCCCGGCGGCGGCGTGCTCCAGGGTGTCCAGGGTGCCGGCCTCGACCCCGTCCATCAGCCGGTGGATGACGGTGCGCATCGAGCTGATCAGCACCAGCACCACCATCACCGCGATGCCGAGACCGATCACCGGGTCGATCCACGGCAGCCCCAGCCAGGCGCCGAGCACGCCGATGATCACGGCGAGGGAGGTCAGGGCGTCGGCCCGGGCGTGCTGCCCCTCGGCGATCAGCGCCGCGGAGCCGATGCGTCGGCCGGCGCGGATGCGGTAGCGCGCGACCACTTCGTTGCCGGCGGCGCCGACGAGGGCGGCGGTCAGCACCCAGCCCAGATGGGTCATGTCCCGTGCGGTGGTGAGCGCTCGCACCGACTCCCACACGATCAGCGCGGCGGACAGTGCGATCACCGCTCCGATCAGCAGCCCCACCAGGTCCTCGGCGCGCCGGAACCCGTGGCGGAAGCGCGGGGTGGGGGCGCGCCGGGCCACGGGGATCGCGATGAGCAGCGGGCTCGGGGTGGCGAGATGACCGAGGTTGTGCAGGGTGTCGGCGAGCAGGGCGACGGAGCCGCTGAGCGCGACGATGAGGATCTGCAGCAGTGCGGTGGCGCCCATGCCCGCCAGGCTCACCCACGCCGCGCGGATGCCGATCGCGCTGGACTCCTCCGCGGTGCGGATCGCCTCGCCATGGTCGTGGCTGTGCGGGGTCAGCGCATGGCGGAGCCGCGCCCAGGGGGAGCTCCCGTGGTCGTGGTCGTGGTCGTGGTCGTGGTCGTGGTGGTGGTGCGCGGTGGGCTGACGGGCAGGGGAGTCGGTCACGCTATGAATGTATCTGCGTAGACATGCAGATAGCAAGATCTGCGTAGCATGTCTCCATGCATCCCTCGCCCGTGCACCCGGTCCCCGATGACGAGCACGCCCGTATCGCCGCGAGCACCTTCCGCATGCTCGCGGACGCCACCCGCGTGAAGATCCTCTGGTCGCTCTTCGCCCAGGAGGCCAGCGTGAACGCGCTCGCCGAGGCCATCGGGGCGAGCCCGGCCGCGGTCAGCCAGCATCTGGCGAAGCTGCGGCTCGCGGGGCTCGTGGAGAGCCGGAAGGAGGGCACCTTCGCCTTCTACCGCGCCTCGGACTCCCATGTGCGCCGACTGCTCGCCGAGACCCTCTCCCATGCCGAGCACGTCACCGGGGCGGCGACGGCGGACGATCCGCACAGCTACTGACCGTCGGCCGCGGGGGGCGCTGCAGCGGTAGCACGAAGAAGCCCCTCACTGCACTGTGCGGTGCTGTAAGGGGCTTGATCCGGAAAGTGCGCCCGGAGGGATTCGAACCCCCAACCTTCTGATCCGTAGTCAGATGCTCTATCCGTTAAGCTACGGGCGCCTGCCAGCTGAACTGACCTGATCAACTCTAGCGGTCGTGTCCTGCCGGCGCCAATCCGGGAGCCATGACCCTGCTCACACGGCTCCCGGAGTGCTCACCTGCGCGGAGTCACCAGCCCGGATTCTGCGGCGGCTGCTGGCCCGGGCCCTGCTGCCCCTGGCCCGGCTGGCCCCACTGCTGACCGTCCTGCGGCGGGCGGGACCACGGCTGCTCCTCCTGCGGCGGCTGCGCCCAGGGCTGCTCGCCCTGCTCAGCCTGCGGCGGCTGCGCCCAGGGCTGCTCGCCCTGCTCAGCCTGCGGCGCCGCCGAGGGAGGCGAGGCCTGGCCCCACTGCTGGCCCGGCTGGCCCTGCGCAGCTGCCGGAGCGGCGGTACCGGTCATGGCCGCGGAACCGTAGCCGTCGGGCATGCCCGACGGGGTGGAGCCGCCGCCCTTGTTCTTGCGGGCGCGGATCACGAAGAAGGCGATCGCCGCGAGGAGGAGCAGGAAGAGGAACCCGAGCACCAGCACGACCACGATGACGATGACCCAGGGGAAGCCGCCGGCGTCCGCCCGGATGTCGATGCCGGTGGCGAGGGCGTCGATGGAGGAGTAGGTCACGGAGCTGCCGTCGATCTCGCCGCCGTTGGCCTCGATGATCTCGCCGGGGAAGGTGAAGGTCATCCGGAAGTCGAAGTCGAGACCGGCGACTGCGGGATCCGAGATACCCGCGGTCATGCTCTCGTCACCGCTGAGGACCAGATGGAACTCTCCGTCCTCCTCGGTGACGTTGAAGTTGCTGTCGAAGTTCTCGCTGGTGATCACCCCGGTGATGACACAGCCGAACTGGCCGCTCTCCTCGTAGGGCTCCACGGTCGGGGCGTCCTCCTCCAGCGGCGTCTCGCCCTGCATCTCGGAGCAGAACGACTCCGCGGAGTTCCAGACGCCCTCGGCGAACTCGGTGTCGACGGCGATGTCGAAGACCGTGTTGACGGTGTCGGCATCCTTGATCTCGAAGTCCGCGTGGAGCTTGCCGCAGCCGGCGAGCACCATGAGGAAGGGCAGGAGGAGGACGGCGACAAGTCTCCGCCGTGTCGAGATGCTGTGCATGGGGGCCCCGTCGATGAGTGCGCTGATTCGGTGGCGCACGGCACCGTGCGCGTCGGCTTCAGCCTACCGGCGCGGGGACATGCACGCGGTGGGGAGAACTCCCCATCGCGGCCGACGGTCGCTCGACTACTTCCAGAACATGAGCATGCCGCCGCCGACCATCAGCACGCCGAAGCCCGCAGCGAGGTTCCAGTCGCCGATCGGCAGG
>JAKDUN010000522.1 GCA_030457675.1 Brachybacterium sp.
CCTTGGCCGGTCCCGTCGACCCGGAGGTGAAGAGGATCGCCGCATCGTCGGTGGCTGCCGGGGTCGGCAGATCGGCGTGGTGCGTGGTGCGCGAGAGCGCTGTCAGGCTGGTCTCGACCTGGAACAGCTTGGCCTGCGTCCGTCCCAGCGGGGACACGGAGATGCGGCGGCCGGGCCAGTTGAAGGCGCGGGCGAGCCCGAGTCCGGGCAGTTCTCCGATGATCCACTGCGGATCCGCCGAGGTGGTCGCCCGGGTCATGCCCTTCGGTCCGAGTCCAGCATCGGCGACGACGGCAACCGCGCCGATCTTCAGACAGGCGTAGAGAGCTGCGGTGAGGTTGTTGCCGGGCGGAACGAGCATGGAGACCCGATCGCCGGGGCGCACGCCGAGTTCGAGCAGGCCGCCCGCGATGCTCGTCGTCACGTGCCAGAGGTGGCGCCAGGTGATCTGCTGGGCAGGGTTCTGAGCGAAGTCCACCGAGGCGATGGTCTCGTCATCGTGGCGGGCGTCGAGGATCGCGGTCACGCCGCGGGCAGGGGCTGCGTCCCGTGTCTGTACGTCGGCGTCTGTGCCTGTGCTGTCGACGGTCGTCGCTGCGGCGCTCGCGCTCTTGACGGGTGCGCTCTCAGCGGATGCGCCTGAAGCAGCGCTCGCTCCAGCACCATCGCCGGGGAACTGCGTCTTCAGCCAGTCGGTGACGACTCCGGCGACATCGTAGTCCTCGCTGACCAAGTGTGAGCCCAGTTCGAAGCGGTGCACATCGGCCTGGGGCAGACGCTGGCGCAGGTCACGCAGATAGCGCTCGAGGAACACCGGGTCCTTCGGCCCCCACACGAGGAGGGCAGGATGATCGATGGCTGCGATATCGGCGCCCACGCGCTGCAGCTCGGAGTGGGACGGGTGGCTGACATCGACGGGGATGTCGGCGACGAAGCCACCGATCCCGTGCCGCAGCGACACAGAGTCATACGGGGCGCGGAAGGCGTCCTTGATCTCCGGGTCGAGGCCGCCGAGGCTCATCGTCACCCGCAGGAACCAGTCGGTGACCACGGTGGCAGTCGGCAGCATGGGCCCGGCCAGCGTCGCCCGCAGAGGGGCCGGGATCGGGGCGTCCTCGGGCTGGTGGACGGCCGTGTTCAGGCTGATCGAGGCGGAGACGAGATCGGTGTTGCGTGCCGCCCATCCCAGGGACAGGACACCGCCCCAGTCATGGCCGATCGTCACGATCGGATGGTCGGCGGACGCGGCTGCGTCGCGGTGTGCGGCACTGCCGGCTACCTCGGCGAGCAGGGCAGACACGACGGAGTCGAAGTCGTCGATGCGCTGGGACATGCGGCGCACCTCGGCGCCCTGAGGGGTCGGAAGCGACTCATGGCTCAGCCTCTCGGAGAAGCCCATGTCGAGCTGGTCGGGGGCGATGAGGCGCCACACGCGTCCCCCGGTTCGTGCTGCGTTCACGCTCGCCTGGGCCAGATGGCGCCATAGGTACGACCAGGTCGGGTTGCCGTGGAGGGCGAGGATCGTGCCGGTCGGTTCGAGCCCTTCGGCGCGCAGCACCTCGAGGGTGTCGAGGACGTGGAAGGAATGCGGCCCAT
>JAKDUN010000523.1 GCA_030457675.1 Brachybacterium sp.
GGTAGCCGGTGGCGCAGGCCTTCTGCGCGAGCGCGGGCGGCAGCTCCCCGGTCCGGCGCGGGTCGTAGACGTGCTCGTCGCCGTAGACCCAGATCGCGTCGAGGAACGAGGCGACGTGCTCGGCGCCGCCCAGGGCCTCCCATTCGGCGGCGGCCACGCGCGGGGAGTCGAGCACCTCGCGCAGCCCCAGCACGGTGGCGGTGCCGCGGGCACGGAGGTTCGCCAGCACCGGCCGCAGCTCGCCGTCGATGCCGAAGGGGTGGCGGTCGGCGATGAACAGGTCCGGCTCCAGCGCGGCCAGTGCGGCGTCGATGGTGGCGCTGCGCAGGTCCCGCAGGGCGCTCGGATCCATGCCGAGCCGGCGTGCGCCGTAGCCGCCGCGGGCGCGGGTCATCCCCGGCAGCACCAGCCAGTCCCAGCCCTCGGGGAGCGGGTCGCGGCCGGCGTCGGGATGGCCGGCGATGAGCAGCCCGCCGACGCTCCCTCCGGTCAGCGCCGGCAGATGCTCGGCCAAGGCGTAGGCGAGTGCTCGGTTGCGTCGGGCATGGCCCAGACCCACGGAGTCGTGGGAGTACAGCGCGATCGTGGTGTCCATCGTGCCCTCCTGATCGTTCGATGACGATCAGAACAATGGCAAGGGCTGATGAAGCGACGATGAGCCGTCGATGAGGAGGCTCTAATCCCCCGGTCCCGCGCTGTGGAGAGCACCATCGACCGCGCTCCTCCTCACCGACCCGGGGCGGGCCGTCCCGCCCACGGTGACAGGCGCAGGTGACGGCGAGGTGTCGCCGTGGTGGAGGCGGGGCGATCAGGAGGCATCCGTCGGCCGCGGCGGGGGTCAGCGCCGGGGCTGCTCCGGGGCGAGGAGCCAGGAGCTCAGCCAGCTGTCCGGATCCTCGGCGAGCTGCGTCGGGACGCCGTCCTCGACGAGGGCGCCGCTCTCGAAGCACACCACCCGGTCGGCGGCCAGGACCGAGTCCCGGTCACGGCTGCTGAGCAGCGTGGTGCGGCCGGCGACGAGGACCTTCAGCGCCCGGCGCACGCTGTCGCGCTCGGCGGGCGCCAGGCCCTCGTCGGCCCGGTCGAGCAGCACGATGGGCGCGTCCCGCAGGAGCGCCCGGGTGATCGCGAGGCGGCGGCGCTGCCCCTCGGTGAGGGCGGCGTCGTCCCGGCCGAGGGGCGTGTCGTAGCCCTCGGGCAGGAGGGTGATGAACTCGTCGGCCCCGCTGCGGCGGGCGGCGTCGACGATCTCCTCGTCGCTCGCCTCGGGCCTGCCCGCTCGGAGGTTCTCGCGCACCGTGCCGGGCAGCAGCGCGGCCTCGCGCTGGACCAGGGCGAGTCGGCGGCGCAGGTCCTCGGAGGCCGCCCGGCGGATGTCGAGGCGATCCAGCATCACGCGGCCGGTGCGGGGCCGGGAGGCTCCCTGCAGGCAGGACAGCAGCGCGGAGGCCTCCCTCCCGTCGCGCCCCACCAGGGCGATCTGCTGACCGGGAGGGATGCCCAGGGAGAAGCGGTCCACCAGTGGGCCGTGCGCACCGGTGGCGCTGAGGTCCCAGAAGACGACCTCGCCGCGCAGCCCGTCGAGGGGCCGGG
>JAKDUN010000117.1 GCA_030457675.1 Brachybacterium sp.
TCCGCGGAAGCGCTGCATCCAGGGCATCGCCTCGATGAGCACCTCGGACTCCCGCTGTGCAGACGGCCCCGGCGGATGCCCCGCTGGTGGGCAAGAACCCCCTCGCGCAGCTCGACGCCGCCCGCACCGAGGCGCGCGAGAAGTCCGAGGTGCTCATCGAGGCGATGCCCTGGATGCAGCGCTTCCGCGGAAAGATCGTCGTGGTCAAGTACGGCGGCAACGCCATGATCGACGAGGAGCTGCGCCGCGGTTTCGCGGCAGATGTCGTCTTCATGCGCCTGGCCGGCATCCATGTGGTCGTCGTCCACGGCGGCGGCCCCCAGATCAACGACATGCTCGAACGCGTGGGCAAGGAATCGACCTTCCGCGGCGGCCTGCGCGTCACCGACGCCGAGACCATGGAGATCGCCCGCATGGTGCTGGTGGGCCAGGTGGGTCGACAGCTCGTCGGGCTCATCAACCACCACGGCCCCTTCGCGATCGGGATGTCCGGGGAGGACGGCCGCCTGTTCACCGCCACCCGCCGCGGCACCGTGGTCGATGGCGAGGACGTCGACCTCGGCCACGTCGGCGCGGTCGACGACGTCAATATCGCCGCCATCAGCGACCTGCTCGAGGCCGGCCGGATCCCCGTGATCTCCTCGATCGCGCCCGAGGTGGACTCGGGCGGCCACCCCACCGGCGAGGTGCTGAACATCAACGCGGACCTCGCCGCCGCGGCGCTGGCCGAGGGACTGGACGCGGAGAAGCTCGTGATGCTCACCGACGTCGAGGGCCTGTACCGCGACTGGCCCGACCGCGGCTCGCTGATCCCCGAGATCTCCGCGACCGAGCTGCGGGCCATGCTGCCCGCACTGACCGCCGGGATGATCCCGAAGGCCGAGGCGCTGCTGGGCGCCGTGGACGCCGGAGTGCGCACCGCCGCGATGATCGACGGCCGCATCGAGCACGCCGTGCTGCTGGAGGTGTTCACGACCAAGGGCGTGGGCACCATGGTGAGGAGGGACGACTATGTCTGAGCAGACCACCCCGTCGGCGACGGCCGGCGACTACGCCGAGCGCTACGGACTGGCGCTCCTGCCGGTCTTCGGCACTCCGCAGAAGGTCCTCGCCCGCGGCGAGGGCGTGCACGTGTGGGACACCGAGGGCACGCAGTACCTGGACCTGCTCGCCGGGATCGCCGTCAACGCCCTCGGACACGCCCACCCGGCGCTGCTGTCCGCGATCTCCAAGCAGGCGGAGACCCTCGGTCACGTCTCGAACTTCTTCGCCTCCGCCCCGCAGATCGAGCTGGCCGAGAAGCTGCTCGAGCTCGCCCAGGCGCCGCCGGGCTCCGGGGTGTTCTTCGCGAACTCCGGCTCCGAAGCCAACGAGGCCGCCTTCAAGATCGCCCGCCGCACCGGCCGGCCCCGCATCCTCGCACTGAGCAGCTCCTTCCACGGACGCACCATGGGCGCCCTCGCGCTCACCTCGAAGGAGGCCTACCGCGCCCCCTTCGAGCCGCTGCCCGGCGGAGTCGAGTTCCTCGAGGCCGGGGACGAGCAGGCCCTCGCCGACGCCCTCGCCCCCGGGGACGTCGCCGCGGTGTTCGCCGAACCCATCCAGGGCGAGGCCGGGGTGCGCCCGCTGAGCCCCGAGTACCTGCGCGCACTGCGCCGACTCACCCGCGAGCACGGCACACTGCTGATCCTCGACGAGGTGCAGACGGGCGTGGGCCGCACCGGACACTGGTTCGCCCACCAGGCGACCGAGGACCTCCAGCCGGACGTCATGACCCTCGCCAAGGGCCTCGGCGGGGGGTTCCCGATCGGCGCCGTGATCAGCTACGGCCCCGCGGTGCACGACCTGCTCCAGTCCGGCCAGCACGGCACCACCTTCGGTGGCAACCCGCTGGCCTCCGCCGCCGGCCTGGCCGTGCTCGGCACGATCCTCGAGGACGATCTGCTCGCACACGTCCGCTCCGTCGGCGCACAGTTCACCAGTGAGGTCGCCGCGCTGGATCACCCGCTGATCGACGGGGTTCGAGGGGCCGGGCTGCTGCTCGGCATCGCGCTGCGCGCACCGCTGGCCAAGGAGGTCGCCGCCGCCGCGCTCGCGGCGGGCTTCATCGTCAACGCTCCCGACGAGTCCACCCTGCGCCTGGCGCCGCCGCTGATCATCACCGATCAGCAGCTGGCGACGTTCACCGCCGCCCTGCCCGGTCTGCTCGATGCTGTCCGCGAGTCCGCTGCCGCGGCCACTGCCCCGATCTCGGATGGAGAGAACTGAGATGCCCCGCCATTTCCTGCGCGACGATGACCTCGCTCCCGCGGAGCAGAAGGAGGTCCTCACCCTCGCCCTGGAGCTCGCCGGAGACCGTTTCGCGAAGCGGCCGCTGGAGGGACCGCGCACCGTCGCGATCATGTTCGACAAGTCCTCCACCCGCACCAGGATCTCCTTCACCACCGGCGTCGCCGAGCTCGGAGGCAGCCCGCTGGTGATGGAGGCCGGGTCCAGCCAGCTGGGCCGCGGCGAGTCGATCACCGACACCACCCAGGTGCTCACCCGGATGGTCTCCGCGATCGTGTGGCGCACCTTCGGGCAGGAGCGCATCGAGGAGATGGCCGCGACCGCCACCGTCCCGGTGCTCAACGCCCTGACCGACGAGTTCCACCCCTGCCAGATCCTCGCGGACCTGCAGACCATCGCCCAGCACACCGGGGGACTGGCGGCCGGGGACGCCGCACTCGCCGGCCGCTCCCTGGCCTACCTCGGCGACGGCGCGAACAACATGGCGCACTCCTACCTCCTCGGCGGGGCGACCGCCGGCATGGACGTGCGGATCGGCGCCCCCGCCAGCCACCGCCCGGACCCGCTGGTCCTCGCGCGCGCCGAGGAGATCGCCGCTGCGACCGGTGGGTCCGTCACCGTCACCGCGGATCCGCGCGAGGCGGTCGCCGGCGCCACTGCCGTGCTCACCGACACCTGGGTGTCGATGGGCCAGGAGGGCGAGGACGGCCGCGATGCAAAGACCTTCGCCCCGTTCCAGGTCACCGCGGAGCTGATGGACCTCTCGGGCGGGATCTTCCTGCACTGCCTGCCCGCCTACCGCGGCAAGGAGGTCACCGCCGAGGTGATCGATGGCCCGACCTCCGTGGTCTGGGACGAGGCGGAGAATCGACTGCACGCCCAGAAGGCACTGCTGACCTGGCTGCTCGAGCACCCCGACGAGAACACCGCATCCCATGCCCGGCCGGCGGGGGAGCGGCGATGAGCGACTCCCGCCGGGGCGCCCTCGCGCAGACCAAGACCTCCCGTCAGCAGCGGATCGTCCAGCTGCTGACCCATCAGGAGGTGTCCTCCCAGTCGCAGCTCGCGCAGCTGCTGACCGCTGAGGGCATCGAGGTCACCCAGGCCACCCTCTCCCGGGATCTCGTCGAGCTGCAGGCCGAGAAGGTCCGCGGCTCGGCAGGGAGCCTCGTCTACCGGCTCCCGCCCGAGGGAGGCAGCCCGCGACCGACCGGCCCGGCCCCCGAGAACGAGCTGCTCGAGGCGCGACTGCCCCGATTGGCCGAAGGCCTCCTGGTGTCCGCCGAAGCCAGCGGCAACCTGGTGGTGGTCCGCACACCGCCCGGAGGTGCGCAGTATCTCGCCTCCGCCCTGGACCGCTCCGTCATGCCGGACGTCCTCGGTACGATCGCCGGAGACGACACCGTGCTGCTGGTCTCCCGGGAGCCCGACGGAGGCGACCGGCTGGCAGAGCGACTGCTCGACCTCGCCGACGGCCGACGAGATGCCTCCGAGGCAGTCGCCTCGCCCACCTCGCCGCTGTGACCCCCGACCGGACCCGGGCCGGCTGACCCCGCCACGACCCACTACTGCACGACTGCACGATTGCACGACAGACGACGTCACCTCACACGACTGCACGACCCACTACTAGGAGCATCTCCCGTGACCGAAAAGATCGTCCTCGCCTACTCCGGCGGCCTCGACACCTCCGTCGCCATCGGCTGGATCCACGACGCCACCGGCGCCGACGTCATCGCGTGCGCGGTGGACGTCGGCCAGGGCGGCGAGGATCTGGAAGTCATCCGCCAGCGCGCCCTGGACTGCGGCGCCGTCGAAGCGTATGTGGCCGACGCCCGGGACGAGTTCGCCGAGGAGTACTGCATGCAGGCGCTCAAGGCCAACTCGCTGTACATGGACGCCTACCCGAACGTCTCCGCGATCTCCCGCCCGGTGATCACCAAGCACCTGGTCAAGGCCGCCAAGAAGTTCGGCGCCACCACGGTCGCTCACGGCTGCACCGGCAAGGGCAACGACCAGGTCCGCTTCGAGGTCTCGATCACCTCCCTCGCCCCCGAGCTCAAGTGCATCGCCCCGGTGCGCGACCTCGCCCTGACCCGTGACAAGGCCATCGAGTACGCCGAGCGCAAGGGCCTGCCGATCGAGACCACCAAGCACAACCCCTTCTCGATCGATCAGAACGTGTGGGGCCGCGCCATCGAGACCGGCTTCCTCGAGGACATCTGGAACGAGCCCACCAAGGACGTCTTCAGCTACACCGACGACCCGGCCTTCCCACCGGTCGCCGACGAGGTCGTCATCTCCTTCGAGCGCGGCATCCCGGTCGCGATCGACGGCCGCACGGTCTCCGCCCTGGAGGCGATCCAGGAGCTCAACCGCCGCGCCGGCGCCCAGGGCATCGGCCGCATCGACATCGTCGAGGACCGTCTGGTGGGCATCAAGTCCCGTGAGGTCTACGAGGCCCCCGGGGCGATGGCGCTGATCACCGCGCACCAGGAGCTCGAGCGCGTCACCCTCGAGCGCGAGCAGGCCCGGTTCAAGCGCACCGTGAGCGACCGCTGGACCGACCTGGTCTACGACGGCCAGTGGTTCTCCCCGCTGAAGAAGTCCCTGGACGCCTTCCTCGACGACACCCAGCGCTACGTCAGCGGCGACATCCGCATGACCCTGCACGGCGGCCGCGCCACCGTGACCGGTCGCCGCACCGAGACCGGCCTGTACGACTTCAACCTCGCCACCTACGACGAGGGCGACACCTTCGACCAGGGCAGCGCCCGCGGCTTCATCGACATCTACGGCCTGGCCGCCAAGCAGGCCGCGGCCCGCGACGTCGCCTTCGGCAACGGTGAGGACCTCGCCACCGAGGAGCAGGCATGAGCCCGGACGGCATCACGCATTCCGGCTCGTCGGCCTCTGCGGACGACGCGGCCCCGTCGGCGGATCCGGGGCCGACAGCTGCCGGCGACCCGTCGGCCGCGAAGGAGAACGCCTCCCTGTGGGGCGGGCGCTTCGGCTCCGGCCCGGCGGCGGCCCTGGCCGCGTTGTCGGTGTCCACGCACTTCGACTGGCGCCTGGCGCAGTACGACCTGCGCGGCTCCACAGCCCATGCGAACGTGCTGCACGCCGCCGGACTGCTGAGCGATGACGAGCTAACCGGCATGCAGGAGGCGCTGGACCGGCTCTCGGCCGACGTCGCCTCCGGCGAGTTCGCCGCCGCGCCCGAGGACGAGGACGTGCACACCGCCCTCGAGCGCGGCCTCATCGAGCGGGCCGGTGCGGAGCTCGGCGGCAAGCTCCGCGCCGGACGCTCCCGCAACGACCAGATCGCCACCCTGATCCGGCTGTTCATCCGCGATCAGGCCCGTGCGATCGGTGAGCAGGTCCTGGATCTGGTGGACGTGCTGGTGGCCCGCGCGCGGGAGGTGCACGGCGCCCCGATGCCCGGGCGCACCCACCTCCAGCACGCCCAGCCGCTGCTGCTCAGCCACCACCTGCTGGCCCATGCCTGGCCGCTGCTGCGGGACGTGGAGCGACTGCGGGACCTGGACGCACGGGCGGACAGCTCCCCGTACGGCTCCGGCGCGCTGGCCGGCTCCAGCCTGGGCCTGGACCCGCAGGCCGTCGCGACGCAGCTGGGGTTCTCGGACTCGGTGTGGAACTCGATCGACGGGACCGCCTCGCGGGACCTGACCGCCGAGTTCTCCTTCGTGCTGGCGATGATCGGGATCGACCTGTCGCGGCTCGCCGAGGAGATCATCCTGTGGAACACCAAGGAGTTCTCGTTCATCACCCTGGACGACGCCTACTCCACGGGCTCCTCGATCATGCCGCAGAAGAAGAACCCCGACATCGCGGAGCTCGCCCGCGGCAAGGCTGGCCGGGTGGTCGGTGACCTCGTGGGCCTGCTGACCACGCTCAAGGCGTTGCCGCTCGCCTACAACCGTGATCTCCAGGAGGACAAGGAACCGGTCTTCGACCAGGTCGATTCTCTCGATCTGGTGCTGCCGGCGTTCACCGGGATGATGGCGACGCTGGTGTTCCATACCGACCGCATGGCCGAGCTCGCCCCGCAGGGCTTCTCGCTCGCCACGGACATCGCGGACCACCTGGTGCGCCGCGGGGTGCCCTTCCGCTCGGCGCACGAGATCTCCGGCGCCTGTGTGAAGGCCGCGGAGGAGCAGGACAAGGAGCTGTGGGATCTCACCGATGACGAGCTGACCTCGATCTCCGAGCATCTCGACGGGTCTGTCCGTTCCGTGCTGTCGGTCGACGGCTCGATCGCCTCCCGCGACGCCAAGGGAGGCACCGCGCCGGTGCGCGTCGCCGAGCAGGAGGACGCCGCCGACGCGGCATCCTCCACGCTGCGCCGTTTCACCCGCG
This sequence comes from Brachybacterium sp., assembly GCA_030457675.1. Lineage (GTDB taxonomy): Bacteria > Actinomycetota > Actinomycetes > Actinomycetales > Dermabacteraceae > Brachybacterium. Next base: position 6,670 of record JAKDUN010000117.1, read on the forward strand.
ACCGCTGAGGCGACCGGCCGTCCACCGGCCACCGGGTCCCCGGGGACCGGTCCCACGTCCCGCAGCCGGAAGATGGGATACTGGCCCGCAGGTCTCATGTACCGGCACCCTGTGCCCCACCGAGAGGAACTGATCGATGCATTCCGTCCTGGACGAGCTCGCCTGGCGAGGACTCGTCGTGCAGACCACCGGGCGTGAGGCGCTCGGCAACGCTCTGGCGGACGGACCGGTCAGCCTGTATTGCGGCTTCGACCCGACGGCGGCGTCCCTCCACGTCGGTCATCTGACGCAGGTGCTCACCATGCGTCGCCTCCAGTTGGCCGGCCACCATCCCTACGCCCTGGTGGGTGGGGCGACCGGACTCATCGGTGACCCCCGGATGTCGGGGGAGCGGGTGCTCAACGATTCCGAGATCGTCGGGCAGTGGGTGGACACCCTGCGCAACCAGATCTCCCGCTTCCTCGACCTCGAGGGTGAGTTCGCCGTGACGATGGTGAACAACCTCGACTGGATCGGGCAGATGAGCGCCCTGGACTTCCTGCGGGACATGGGAAAGCACTTCCGCATGGGCACCATGCTCGCCAAGGACACCGTGGCGCGGCGCCTGCAGAGCGACGAGGGGATCAGCTACACCGAGTTCAGCTACCAGGTGCTCCAGGGCATCGACTACCTCGAGCTGCACCGCCGTCACGGGGTGTCCCTCCAGTTCGGCGGCAACGACCAGTGGGGGAACCTCCTGGCGGGTGTCGATCTGGTCCACAAGGTCGAAGGGCACGACGCGCATGCACTGACCACGCCCTTGGTCACCAAGGCGGACGGCGCCAAGTTCGGCAAGAGCGAGGGCGGTGCAGTCTGGCTGGACGCGGAGCTCACCAGCCCGTACGCCTTCCATCAGTTCTGGCTCAATGCGGCCGATGCGGACGTCGTGAACTACCTGAAGTACTTCACCTTCCGCACTCGCGACGAGATCGCGGAGCTCGAGCACGCCACTGCGGTGTCCTCGCATCAGCGTGCGGCGCAGAAGCTGCTCGCCGACGACCTCACCACGATGGTCCATGGGCAGGACGCGACGACCCAGGCGAAGGCCGCGGCGGCAGTGCTGTTCGGCCGGGGAGAGGTGCGCGAGCTCGACGGTCCGACGCTGCAGGCGGTAGCCGGCGAACTGCCCGGAGCCACGGTCTCGCCCACTACCCCTCTGGTGGAGGCGTTCATCGACGCCGGCATCACGGCGTCCAAGGGGGCGGCTCGTCGCGACGCCGACGGGGGAGGGCTCTCCGTCAACGGCGAGAAGATCAGCGCCGAAGAACTGCAGCGCGAGGTCGCTGACCTGTCCGCGCTGCCGGGCGGCCATCTGCTGCTGCGCCGCGGTCGCAAGAACGCGGCGATGATCCGCATCGCCGGCTGACGGCACCACCGGCCGACAGGCCACTCGGCGATCAGCCGAGCGAAGAGCCCCGGGCGACGTCCACCAGACGTCACCCGGGGCTCTCCCTCGTCCGGGGGCCCGCTGGCGGAGAGCCGACGTGCTCGAGACCCGAACAGCCCCGGGTCGTCGTGGCGGCGTCGTCGCAGGCCGAGGCATCTACGTGAGCGCGAGCGAAACTGTCAAGCCGACGATAAGTCTCGGTGACCCCCCTCTCAGACGTGGGTCACATCCGGATGAACGAGCGCTTTCCGAGAAGCCTGAAATGCGCCATGACCTGCATGTATGACGCGCCCACCGGGTGAACGAGGGGTGAATCAGCCGGTTTGACGCACCCCCGCAGGACCCGTAATGTTCTTTCTTGTCAGCAGCGAGAACGCAGACACGGCGGGCCGGAAGCCTCCTCACGGAGAGCGAGCGGAACGACGGGGAGCAGGACAGTTGAGGGCCACTGGACCGGGAGACCGGAGCGGTGAGGGTGACCAGGTCACCGGGAGGATCGCACGTTGATCCGAACGAGACCGGGGACACGCCCTGCGGAGTTGGACTGGGCCGCGGAGAACTGCTAGAGTAGTGATCCGCGCCGGGACGACGAAGCAACAATTCGTCGGATGGATTTGTCCACCGGCACCTCCGAGCCTCTGACTCGACCCGCAGCAGCGGGAAGAGAAAGATGTGCGCGTGTTGCTTGATATCTCAATAGCGTGTCTGTTTATTGATGCCATTTGTT
>JAKDUN010000524.1 GCA_030457675.1 Brachybacterium sp.
GAGAGCGGCGTCGGCCGAGGCCCCCATCAGGTAGTCGAACCAGCGGTCATCGGCGAGGACCAGCGTGGAGAGGTCGTGCGGGAGCGCGGCGTCGCGCACCTTCGCGCTGAGCTGCACGCCCCACGGGTCATCGAGCGTGCCCAGGGCCATCACGATGCCGCCGCCCCGCCCGGTGCGCATCGCCTGGGCGTGACGATTGGGGACGTAGCCCAGCTCGGAGGCGGCCGCGCGCACCTTCTCCTTGGTGGCGGCCGATCCCGCCGAGCGGGAGGCGCCGCGCCCGGAGAGGACGAAGGAGGCGGTGGCGAGGGAGACGCCGGCGGCACGGGCGACGTCGGCGAGGGTCACGGTGCCCCGATGCGCGGGCACCAGGGCGGCGGGTCCGGGGTCGTGGTCCGTGCGCGGCATCGTGGTGTCCCCCTCGAGAACAGCCGCGCGGCGACACGCGGCAGATGGTCGATGGTGCGGAGTCTACCGGCCGGTCCCCCAGAGGGGCTGACAGAACCGGTGGTCAGGAGACCCCTCCTCCGGTGAGCCAGGCGAGCGCGGGGCCGACGGTCTGCAGCGCGATGAGCGCGCCGATGATGCCGACGGCCCAGGAGAAGGCGCTGGTCACGTGCTTCACCGCCCAGTCGTGCACGCGGTCCAGCGCCGCATCGGCCCGGCCGCCGAGCAGGGCCCGCACCCCGCACAGCACCGCGCCGGGCAGGATCATGACGGCGCAGTACCCCGCCAGGATCACGGCTCCTCCGGCCAGGCCCACCTCCATGTCGGCGAGGATCCCCATCGCGGCGAGGTACGGGATCATCGAGGCCGCCTCGATCAGACCGGCGGCCAGGGCGAGCGTGATCAGGAGCGAGGGCCGCCCCGAGGCGCGACGGGCGCGATCGGTCCAGCGCCGGGCCGAGGCCTCGGGGTCGCCGCCGCGCTTGGCGACGGCCTTGGGGTCCAGGCGGAAGGACCAGATGACCAGCCCCGCCCCGATCACCGCGGCCACCAGCATCACCTGCGGGGCCGCGAGCAGATGCCCGAAGGTGCCCAGCAGCGGCAGCAGCCCGGCCAGCAGCGCGATGCCCAGCAGCAGGTAGAACACCCGGATCACCGCCAGGTACAGCAGGGTGCGGCCGGCCACCCGCAGCGCTCCGCCCTGGCCCACGACGAGCAGGATCACGGGGATCACCAGGGTGCCCATCGAGGTGGAGTCCACCAGGGCGAGCAGGACCAGGCCGAGGGGGCCGACGGCGTCAGGGAGGGAGTCCATGGGATCCATGCTCCTGTCCGGAGCGATCGCCGCGCCTCCTCCCTTGGGAGGAACTGTGCGCCCTCCCCCGGCCCGTCGGCTGCTCCCGCCGTACTCTCGGAACATGTCCCCCACGCCGGCTCCCGCTGATCCCGCCTCGGCGCCCCCGCCGATCCAGGCGCGGGATCTGCTCACGGTGGGCGCGTACGTGCTGGTGGTGCTCGTGTTCGCGATCTCGGGCATCGCGAACTCCGGCTTCCTCCTCGAGGTCGGCACCTGGCCGCGCGGGGTCTCGGTGGCGCTGATGCTCGTCGCCTGCCTGAGCCTGCTGTGGCGGCGTCGGCT
>JAKDUN010000118.1 GCA_030457675.1 Brachybacterium sp.
CTGACACGAGAGGCACGGGGCGGGGGAGCGGGCAGGTCACTTCTGTACGGTCTCCACGAAGCGGGGCATGGCGAAGGCGACGTCGGCGTCGGCGAAGCCGGCGCGGATGCGGGCACGCAGCGCGCGCTCCACGCCCCACTGCTGGCCGGGCGAGGTCTGGATCGTGACCCGCCGCTGGTAGCGGTTGCCGTCCACGTCCAGGATGCCGGTGATCTCGGCGGGGGCGAGCACGGTGTCGTTCCACTCCGGGTCCTCGACGAGCTCGGCGGAGACCTTCTCCACCACCTGGGTGACCAGCTCGTCGTCGGCCTCGGCGTCGATGTCGAGGGTCACCACGGCGTTGGAGAAGCCGCGTGCGTAGTTGCCCACGCGGACGATCTCGCCGTTGCGCACCGTCCACAGCACCCCGTCGATGCCCCGCACCTGGGTGGCGCGCAGGTTGATCGACTCGACGGTGCCCTCGGCGTACTCGAGGTCCACCCAGTCGCCCACGGCGACGATGTCCTCGAAGAGCATCACCACCCCGGCGACCACGTCCTTGATGATGGTCTGCGCGCCGATGCCGGCCGCCAGGCCCACCACGCCGAGGCTGGCGATCACCGGCGCGATGTTCACACCGACCTCGGAGAGGATCATCATCGAGGCGATCGCCCAGATCATCACGTGCGCGATGTTCCTGGCGACGTTCGAGAGCGTGCTCGCGCGCTGCTCGCGGCGGGCCTGGGCGGCCCGCTGCGACTTCGGGTCCCGGCGGATGACGGTGCCGGTCACGGTCGAGATCTTCGCCCCGGACTGCACCATGGTGCGGAAGAAGCGGCGCAGCAACCAGCCCACGATCACGCTCAGCAGCGCGGCGGCCACCAGGATGACCACGATCTTGACGCCGCTGGTGGCGAGCCATTGCATCAGCTGGTCCATCAGGGTCAGCGCGTCGTCGGTGGTGGGGGCGGCCCGCAGCGGGCCCGGGTCCAGAGGGTCGTCCAACATGCTTCCGACGATAGTGCCCGTCGGCGGCGATGTCTGGGGTCGACCTGGGCGAGGTGGGTCACCGTCCCACCTCGCCCCACGAGCTCACCGCAGGGCACTCACCTCAGGGGAGGTCCGCGGCGCGGACCTTCTCCTGCCGAGCCACGGTGTCCCGGCCCTCGATGATGATGCGGCGCAGACCGAAGGGGGCCTCCTCGGCGTCGGCCAGCCAGGCGTCGGCGGCGTCGAGCACGCCCTGCCCGCCGTAGGAGTGCGGGAAGTAGCCGCCCACCAGTCGTGTGGCGATCTCGTTCGAGCGCTCCGCCCACACCGTGGAGATCACATCGAAGTAGCGCTGGCGGTAGGGGGCCAGCAGCGTCTCGTCGGTGACGCGGCGGAAGCCCTGGATCACGGCGGTGATCGACTCGTTGGCCAGGGTGTCCTTCTCCACGGTGCGGCGCCAGGCCTTGGCCTTGGAGACCTCGGTGGGCAGCGCGGCCCGTGCGGTCAGGGCGTGCTTGCGTCCGGACTGGGTGTCGTCCGCGGCGAGCTGCTCGTCGATTCCGGCGGCGTCGATCCCGCCGAGGACCGCCAGGGAGATCACCAGCTTCCAGCGCAGGTCCGTGTCGATCTCGCGGCCGGGCAGGACGACGGTTCCGCCCAGCAGCCCCTCGAGGGTGTGACGGTGCGCCTCGGAACGGGCGAGCCGGGCGAAGCTCTCCACGAGCTGCAGCTGCTCATCGGACCCTGCCGCGGCCGCTTCGGCGAGCTCCCAGACGGCGGTGGCGGCGGTCTCGGTGCGCAGCTCCCGCTGATCGACCGCGGCGTAGGGTCCGGCGACGGTCTCGAGCTGCTGCAGCAGGGTGCGCACCACCGAGGAGGACTCCTCCCCGGTGAGATGGGCGAGCACCAGCTGCTGGAAGCGGCCGCTGGGCAGCTCGCCGTCGCGCACCATGTCCCAGGCGGCGGACCACAGCAGGGTGCGGGCCAGGGAGTCATCGAGATCGCGCAGGTGCTCCATCGCCACGGCGAGGGACTGCGGATCCAGGCGGACCTTCGCATAGGCGAGGTCGCCGTCGTTGACCAGCCAGAGGTCCGCGCGCTTCCCGGTCAGCGCCGGCACCTCGGTGAGCTCACCGTCGACGTCCAGCTCGACCGTCTCGGTGCGCACCAGGGCGCCGTCGCGCAGCGAGAAGCCGCCCACCTGCAGGCGGTGCGGGCGCAGGGTCCGATGCTCCTCGGGTGCGCTCTGGGAGATCGCGAAGTGGGTCACGGTGCCCTCGTCGTCGCGCTCGATGAGGGGACGGAGGGTGTTGACCCCGGCCCGCTGCAGCCAGAGCTCTGCCCAGCTGGAGAGGTCGCGGCCGCTGGTGGCCTCGAGCTCCACCAGCAGATCGCTGAGCTCGGTGTTGCCCCAGGCATGCTTCGCGAAATAGGCGCGCACGCCGGCGAAGAACTCGTCCCGGCCGACGTAGGCGACCAGCTGGCGCAGCACGGAGGCGCCCTTGGCGTAGGTGATGCCGTCGAAGTTCGTCTCCACCGCCTCGAAGTCGACCATGTCGGCGACGATCGGGTGGGTCGAGGGCAGCTGGTCCTGCTGGTAGGCCCAGCCCTTCTCCGAGAGCGCGAAGGTGGTCCAGGAGTCGTTCCAGCGGGTGACCTCGGCGCTCGCCAGCGTCGAGGCGTACTCGGCGAAGGACTCGTTCAGCCACAGATCGTCCCACCAGCGCATGGTGACCAGGTCGCCGAACCACATGTGCGCGAGCTCGTGGAGGATTGTGAGGTCCCGGCGCTCGCGCACCGCATCGGAGACCTCGGAGCGGAAGACGTACGCCTCGACGTAGGTGATCGCGCCGGGGTTCTCCATCGCGCCCATGTTGTACTCCGGCACGAACACTTGGTCGTACTTGCGGAACGGGAAGTCCTGGTCGAAGGCCTCCTCGTAGAAGTCGATGCCGGCCTTGGTCACATCGATCACGTTCTGGGCATCCACGTGCTCGGCGAGCGAGGCGCGGGCGAAGACGCCCATCGGGACGGTGCGGCCGTCGCGGGTGGTGATCTCCCCGGTGCCGCCCTGGTAGTTCCCGGCGATGAGCGCGACGAGGTAGGTGGAGATCCGCTCGGTGGGGTCGAATGCCCAGGTGGCGATGCCCTCCCCGGCGGGGCTCGGTGCCGGGGTGGGGGCATTGGAGATGACGCGCCAGTGTGCAGGCGCGGTGACGGTCAGGGCGAAGCTCGCCTTGAGGTCGGGCTGCTCGAAGCAGGCGAACATGCGCCGGGCGTCGGAGACCTCGAACTGGGAATACAGGTAGACCTCGTCGTCGACCGGGTCCACGAAGCGGTGCAGGCCCTCGCCGGTGTTCATGTACCGGCCGGTCGCCAGGATCCGCACGGTGTTCTCGCCCTCGGCGAGGGTGGGGAGCTGGACCCGGGCGCCGTCGAAGCGGGAGGCCGGATCGGACAGCAGCTCGCCGTTGAGCTCGATCTCCTCGACGGAGGGTGCGATGAGGTCGACGAAGGTGGGCCGGGCCTCGGTGGAGGAGAAGCGCAGGGTGGTCTCGGTGAGGAACGTCCGCTCATCGGTGGTGAGGTCCAGGCGGATGTCGTAGGAGTCGGTGCTGAGGAACGAGGCGCGGCTGCGGGCCTCGTCGCGCGTGAGATTCTCTGATGCCATGGGCTCCATCCTGCCACCCGACAGCTGCGGGAAAGCCCTATTGGGCGCAGCAGTCCATGCCGTGACCGCTCAGCGCCTGGTGAGGTCGAGGTCCCAGGAGTAGTGCGCGGGGAGTGGAGGGAGCGGCCAGGAGGGGTCCGGGAAGAAGTACTCGTAGCCGGCGGAGAACGGGTACCGCCAGTCGGCGATGTGCTGCTCCGCCTCCCGGCCCGCGGCCCGGATCCCGTCGATCTCCTCGGCGGAGAAGTACCCGGTGCGCTCGGCGCCCTCGAGCTCGTCCTCGTCCTTGTAGTGCCAGTCGCGACGCGGCAGCACCACCAGGTCCAGGACGAGGTCGCGGGTGCGCACCCCTTCTGCGGTCCGTTCGTACGGGGTCTCGAGATTCACGTAGTAGCAGCCCAGGGAGCCGTCGTCCTTGTAGAACAACCAGATCGAGTAGGGCGACTCCGGCAGGCCGATCATCAGGATGCCGTTGCCGGTCCACAGCTGTTTGGACTGCACGCGCGGGGCGGTGAACATGCCCTCGTCGCCGGCACGGCGCAGGGCCGCCCCGGTCTCGAGGACGGGCAGGAGCACTTCGGTGCCGGGCGCGATCCAGACCACCACTCCGCGGTCGTCGTCCAGCACGACGGTGCCGGGGCGGACGGTGCGGGTGGGGTGCTGAGGGGTGTAGTAGGTCCAGGTCACCTGGTCGCCGGGCGACCAGCGCGGGGTGGAAGACATGGTGGGGGTCCCGGCCGGATCGGCCTCCACGGACGCCCCGTGCCGACCGGCCACCGGAGAGGGGCTGCGCTGCCCGTGAAGGGGTAGGCGTATGGGGCGACCATACCGCCTGCCCCGGGACCGTGCGGGCGGCGCGCCGATCCCGCGTGAGCGTGCATGACCCTGGGACCGCACGCGGGGCCGCCACCGACGTGACGGCCCCGCGAGCGGATCGAGCGAGCCGGCTCAGGAGACGGAGGCTCCGCGCAGCTGCGCCGCCAGCGGGCAGTCCATGGGGTCGGCGTGGCCCAGACCCACCCGGTTGAGGTACGTGATGATGATCCCGTAGGACGTCAGCAGGTTCGTCTCGGTGTAGATGATGCCGCGTTCGGCGCAGAACTGCTCGACGATCGGCTTCGCCTTGCGCAGGTTCGCCGAGGGCATGCGGGGGAACAGGTGGTGCTCGATCTGCAGGTCCAGCCCGCCCATCGCCCAGTTCATCAGCAGACCGCCCTTGATGTTGCGGCTGGTGAGGACCTGGCGGCGCAGGAAGTCGACCTGGAGGCCCTTGGGGATCAGGGGCATGCCCTTGTGGTTCGGGGCGAAGGAGGAACCCATGTAGAGGCCGAACACGGCCATCTGCACGCCCAGGAACGCGGCACCCATGCCCAGTCCCAGGGTGGACAGCACGATCGCGGGGAAGCCGATGAGGCGCACCAGCACCAGCGCCAGCTCGACCTTGCGGTGCTTGGCCTTCTTGTTCTTGACCAGCGTCGAGACCCCCTCGTAGTGCAGGACGAACCCGAACAGCGTCAGGATCGGGAAGAACGCCCACCCCTGTCGCTTCGCGAACCAGGACATGAAGCCGGTGCGCTCGGCTCGCTCCTCGGGGATGAAGACCAGCACTCCGCCGGCGATGTCGCCGTCGCGGCCGACGGTGTTGGGGTTCGCGTGGTGCTTGTTGTGCTTGCGGTTCCACCAGGCGATGGCCAGCCCCACCACCAGGTTCCCGATGATCCGGGAGAACCAGGCGTTGTGCTTGCCGGAGGAGAAGACCTGCTGGTGCGCGGCGTCGTGGCCGATGAACGCGGCCTGGGTGAACAGGATCCCGAACAGCGCCGCCACGGCGAGCTGCCACCAGGTGCTCCCCAGCGTCAGCAGCAGCACGAAGGCGCCGACGAGGGCCAGCGCGAGCAGCGCGGTGCGCACCATGTAGGACCGCACGTTGCGGCCCATCAGTCCGGCATCCTTCACTCGCTCGGCGAGCTCGAAGTAGTCCCGGGTCTGTGCGTCGGCCCGAGGCCCCTGGGCACGGGGTGCGCGGGCGGCGGGCGCGGAGCGCTGTGCGGCGGTGGCGGTCATGCCGTCGACGGTAGAGCGCCGGGTGATGTCGGCGCGTCCCCCGCGGGAGCGAACCTGGGCCCCCTACCGGGGTAGGGGGGTGGTGATCGGGATCCTGGCGGTGACGGCGAAGCCGCCGTCGGCCGTCGGCCCCGTCTCCACTGTGCCGCCGAGCGCCCGGACCCGCTCCGTCGTCCCGGTCAGTCCCAGTCCGGAGCCCGGGATCGACTCCTGCGGCGCGCCGGGCCGCTCGTTGACGACCTCGACCAGGAGGGCGCCGCCGGACGGCGCGACGCGTACCCGGATCGCCGCCCCGTGGGCGTGCCGGAGCGCATTGCTCAGACCCTCCTGGACGACCCGGTACCCGGTCAGGCCCACAGTGGGTGTCACCTCCGGCGGGGAGACCTCGGCGGTGATCCTCGCGCCCGAGGCACGGGTGGAGCGCAGCAGCTCCTCGAGGTCCTCGAGCCCCGGCATCGGCACCTCCTCGAGGTCCTCGTCGGTGCGCAGGATCGCCAGCAGCGAGCGCATCTCCCCGAGGGCCTGCCGGGAGGAGGCGGCGATGTCCTCGAACTCCCGCTCGGTGCTCGCATCCAGGCCTGCCAGGCGGAACCTCGCGGTGCCGGCCTGCACCGTGATCACGGACATGGAGTGGGCGACGACGTCGTGCAGTTCGCGGGCGATACGGCCCCGCTCCTCGAGCTCGTAGCGGCGTCGCACCTCCTCGGCGCTCAGAGTCTGTGCCCGCTCCATCTGAGAGCTGAGCAGGACCCATTGGCGCACCGTGATGCCCAGCAGCACCACGCCGCCGCTGACCGCCAGCACCACCACACCATTGGTCATCACCTCGCGCAGGGTGCCGCTCGGCATCACGGAGGCATCGCTCAGCAGCAGTGCCACGAGGGTGAGGATCGCCCCCGCGGACCAGGTGGACACGGTCCAGAACCACCGGTGCAGCACGGCCAGCACGAGCAGGGTCAGGCAGTGGGTGAGCAGCAGGGTCACCGGCCACGGCCAGGGCGCTGCGGCCTGGGCCGGAAGGGTCACGAGCATCATCGCCGCGACCGCCAGCACCGACAGCGACAGCCCCGCCCAGGGCCAGCGCACCGCGAGCAGGGCGGCGACCGCGGGTGCGACCGTCACCACCATCGCCGGCCCCGGGTGCAGGTCGTAGAGCGCCGCAGTGACCGGCCAGCCCACGACCGCCAGCACGAACGCGAGGAAGGCGACCGTCATCCGGGTCCAGGGGCTCTCCCGCAGGCGGGCGTCGGCCTCCGTCGACCGCGGCGGCGGGATCGCTCTGCGCAGGCTGGAGCCGGGGACCGCCCCGCCGAGCAGCGGTGCGGTGACGACGATGTCGAGCAGTGCCAGGGCGTGCACCATCGCAGGGAAGGAGAGGGCGAGCACCAGGCCGACGATCATGGCCAGCGCCCACTGGCCGGGCAGCACGTCATTGCGCTCCGGGAGCAGGGGTGCCCACGCCCACCAGCTCAGCCCGCCTCCGGCGCCGAGGAGCCAGGCGATCGTGACCCCGGTGGTGAGCAGCCGGACCGGCAGCGCGATCACCGCTTCGAAGGCCAGGTCCCGCCAGCGCCGGGAGTCCGACAGCAGGCGCAGCAGGCCCGTCGCGCCCGGCCCGCGGGGCCGGTAGGTCGGGGGCGTGACCACAAGGCCCCAGCGACGCAGCCGGGCACGATCGAGCCGAGCCCAGGCGGAGGCGAGCATCAGCGTCGGCAGGAGCAGGAGCACCCCCACCCAGATGATCGAGAGCGCCGCCGAGACCGCGATCAGCGGCAGCAGCATCAGGGCGGCGAAGAGGGTCAGCGGCAGTCCGGGGATCACCAGGGCCAGGTCATGGCGGAGCCGGCGCAGCGCATGACGATCAGGAATCAGGAACATCCACGTTCCCTCCAGGTCGGCGGGGATACGGTGTCGCCATGGAGCAGCCGGCACGCACAGAGATCCCCCTCATCCGGGTGCTGATCGTCGATGACCAGTCGATGATCCGCGGCGGCTTCGAAGCGCTGCTGGATGCGCAGGAGGGGATCGCGGTGGTGGGCACCGCCGCCGATGGGGAGGGCATCGCCGAGGTGGTGGCGGAGCTGCGCCCCGATGTGGTGCTGATGGACATCCGGATGCCGCACGTCGGCGGGCTCGACGCCACGCGGACGGTGCTCGAGATGCCCGGGACGCCTCCCAAGATCGTCATGCTGACCACCTTCGATGCCGATGAGTACGTCTTCGCCGCCCTGCGGGCCGGGGCGAGCGGGTTCCTGCTCAAGGATTCCACGCCCCAGGAGCTGGTCCACGCGGTGCGTGTGGTGGCCGACGGTGAGTCGCTGCTCGCCCCGAAGGTGACGCGTGCGCTGATCGCAGACTTCGTGGCCCGTCCCGAGCGCACCCAGGGCGCGGAGACGAGCCTGAGCGTGCTCACCGAGCGGGAGCTGGACGTGCTGCGTCTGGTGGCGCGCGGTCGCGCCAACCGGGAGATCGCCGACGCGCTGACGATGGCGGAGCAGACGGTCAAGACCCACGTCTCGCGCATCCTCGGCAAGCTGGCGCTGCGCGACCGCACCCAGCTGGTGGTCGCCGCGTACGAGTCCGGGCTGGTGCGGCCCGGAGAGTGAGCCGGCGCTCAGCTGAGCGCCGACCACAGCAGCGCGGTGGCGCCCGCGAAGCACAGCACCGCGATCACCAGCAGTACCACCCCGGTCCCGGTCGCACCGCCGCGGCGCGACCTCGGTCCGGTCTGCCCAGCGGCCGCCGTCGTCGGCAGGCCCTGCATCGAGGGGTCCGGTATCGAGGGGCCCTGCATCGAGGGGTTCTGCATGGCGGGGCCCTGCATCGAGGGGTCCTGCATGGCGGGGCCCTGGGCCGCCGGGTTCTGCCGGGTCGGGTCATGGACGAAGGGCTCCGTCGTGCTCCCCTGCGTCGCGGGGTCAGCGGACGGCGTCATGGTTCCCACCGGCGCTGCGGGCTGCGGTGCGGGCGGGGCACCGGCACCTGCACTGGCAGCGGAAGCGGAAG
>JAKDUN010000525.1 GCA_030457675.1 Brachybacterium sp.
GGCCTGCTCGAGGAGACCGCGCAGGGGCTCGTCCAGGACCTCATCCGCCCCTACCCGCTCGACACGATCGTCGAAGCCATCGACCTCGCGACCGCATACTATGCAAAGGAGGGCATCACCTCCTTCGGCGACTGCGGCATCGCCTATGGGTGGATCGGCCACTCCCCCATCGAAATCACTGCCTATCTGCGCGCCCGTGAAGAGGGCAAGCTCCGTGCCCGCGCCCAGCTCCTGCCCCAGGCCGACGGCCTACACGAGATCGCGGCGAACTCCGCCGACGGCTTCGGGATCGGCCTCGACGCAGGAGTGCGCACCGGCCTCGGCGATGATCTCGTCTCGCTCGGCCCGGTGAAGTTCTTCATGGACGGTGCACTCAGCGGGGAGACCGCGGCTCTGCGCGAGAACTACGAAGGCAAGGACCACCCCGGATATCTCCAGGCCGACGCCGAGGTGCTGCGCAAGCAGATCCTCGACACCTATGCCTCAGGATGGTCCGTCGCAGTCCACGCGATCGGTGATGCGGCCGTGGACGCTGCTGTGGCCAACATCGTCGACGCCCAGGCCAAGTACGGTCGCCGGGCCGTGCCCAACCGGATCGAGCACGCCGGGCTCGTCCACGACGAGCATCTGACCACACTGGCCGATAACGGAATCGTTGTGACCCCACAGGCGGCATTCGCCGAGGGGATCGGCGACGGGATGAACGCCTCCATGGGGCCCGAGCGCAGGCCGCTGATCTATCGCGCGAAGTCCTTCGTCGATGCGGGTGTGGCACTCGCCGGCAGCTCGGACCGGCCCTGCGCCGACGGCAACGTGCTGCGCGGCATCGAGGCCTTTGTGACCCGGAAGACCCGCGACGGCGACATCATGGGCTCGGCCGCCGAGTCCCTGACCCCCGATGAGGCGATCGCCGCCTACACCTCGGTCGCGGCCGAGGCTTCGGGACAGGGCGCGGACAAGGGAACCCTGTCACGCGGCAAGCTCGCAGACTTCGTCGCCCTCGACGCCCACCCCGCCGAGGTGGCCCCCACTCAGATTGCCCAGATCCCCATCCGCGCCACCATCCTCGGCGGCCGGTTCACCCACGACGCCCGCTGAGGCGCTCTGCATTACTCGTGCCACGAACTCAGCAACCATCCGGGCACTGAGCAACCTCGCTAAAGGTTGCGGAGAGACCGGACGGTTGCTCAGAGCGCACGGACGCTGCTTGCCTCAGCCTGAGCGGGAGAAGTCGAGATCGGTGAGGACCTTCTCGAAGACGCCCAGGCCGGTTTCGAGGTCCTCTTCGCCGATGTTGATCGGCGGGACCACGTGGAGGCGGTGGTAGTTGTTGAAGGGCACCACTCCGTGTTCCTTCAGCGAGGACACTACCGAGGCGACCTCGGGCGAACCGCCGCCGTAGGGCGCCAGAGGCTCCCGGGTCTCCCTGTCCCAGACGAGTTCGATCGCCCAGAATGCGCCGAGGCCGCGGACCTCGCCGACGTGCTTCGAGCTCTCGGCGATCTTGCGCAGACGCGGTCCGATGATCTCCTCACCGATGCGCGCGGCATGCTCGATCATGCGCTCG
>JAKDUN010000119.1 GCA_030457675.1 Brachybacterium sp.
AACGTCGACGCGGGCCTGAGCCGTGAGAGCCCTTGCCCCAGCGCACGTCGACCGCCCCGAAGCGTCCGAACCGCGGGGCAGCACCGTTGGGCCGCAGATCAGCTACATCCAGACCGACGGCCTCGGCCCTGCGTAGTCCGTAGGCGTAGATGGTCTTGAAGATCTGGGAGTCACGCAGCGCGGCGAGGGCACCCTTTCGACCCTGCCGAAGGATTGTCTCGACGCGGTGGTCGGCCACCGCGAAGAGCTGCTCGAGCTCGTCGTAGGTGAGTGCTCGCCGCTGTGGGCGGCCTTCGTAATCGACCAGGTGTGCGAGCGTGTTCCACTCGTGGCAGATCTGCTGTGGCGCGGTTCCGAAACGTTCTTCACAGTCCGCCGCCCACCGGTACCGAGGATCGGTGAGGTAGTCGCAGAACAGGCGGATGATGGAGTGATACCCCCGGATCGTCGAGGGAGTCGCCGGACTCTGCCCAGACTTCGCCCGGGTCGTGAAGTCCTCCAAGTCCCCCGGCGACCACTCCCACGGGTAGCGGCCAACAAACTCTTCAAACCTCCTAACGACCAGCTCGCGACCGCCGATCGTCCGCTCAGTCAGGCCTCGACTGATCTGCTGATCAGCCCAGCCCGAGAGCATCGCCTCGAACACGAAGCGATGCTCATCCAGCGCCCGCACGTTGCGGAGCTGTCGAAGCGGAGACACTCCACGGATGCCCATGTCCACCACTCCAGTATTGCATCTATTGCATCATTGATGCATCTCGGCTCGCGCGTTCGTGGTCGTCTCCGACCTAGCTCCTTGCCCCCGAGGTGCCGGGCCTGCGGAAGGGCGGAGCGTTTGGATGTTTTGGAGGCGGAGGCTGTTGTGGACGACGAAGACGGAGGAGAGGGACATCGCGGCGGCTGCGATGAGGGGGTTGAGTAGTCCGATCGCGGCGATCGGGATGGCGGCGATGTTGTAGGCGAAGGCCCAGATGAGGTTGGTGCGGATGGTGCGGTTGGTGGCGCGGGCGAGGGTGATGGCGTCGGCGATCGCGTAGAGGTCATCCCGGACGAGGATGATGTCGGCAGTCTTGAGGGCGACGTCGGTGCCGGTGACGATTCCGAGTCCTAGGTCGGCGGCTGCGAGGGCGGGGGCGTCGTTGATGCCGTCGCCGACCATGGCGACTCGGTGTCCCTCGTCCTGGAGTTGTTCGATCACGGCGACCTTCTCGGTGGGCAGGACGCCGGCACGGACGTCCGGGATGCCGAGGGAGCCTGCGACGCGCTCGGCAGCGGCCGGGGCGTCCCCTGTGAGCAGCACCGTCCGCAGTCCGAGCCCGTGCAGTGCGGCGACGGCCTCCGCGGCGTCCTCCTTGACCGCATCGGAGAGGGTGACTACTCCGATGACCTCTGCGTCTCGTGCGACCAGCGCTGTGGAGCGACCTGCCTGCTCGGCCTCGCTGACGGCTTCCTCCATCGGCCCGCTGAGGTGGGCGCCCAATTCGTGCATGAAGGCGGGGCTTCCGACTGCGATGCTCTCACCATTGATCGTTGCGCTGATCCCGTGACCGGGGGAGACGATGTGCCCAGTGGCGGCAGGGATGTCGGCGACCATGGTCGCGGCGTGGGTGCGGAGTGCTTCGGCGACGGCGTGCTCGGAGGATGCTTCGACCCCCGCGGCCAGGCGCATCAGCTGCTCAGCGGTGACTCCGTGGGGGTGGATGTCGATGACGCGCGGGGCGCCGAGCGTGAGGGTTCCGGTCTTGTCCAGGACGACGGTGGTGACCTTGCCGCTGGCTTCGAGAGCGTCTTGTCCCTTGACCAGGACCCCGAGCAGCGCGCCGCGTCCGACGCCGACCATCAGCGCGGTGGGGGTGGCGAGGCCGAGGGCGCAGGGGCAGGCGATGATCAGCACGCTGATCCCGTTGGTCACCGCAGTGGGCAGGTCTGCACCGGAGAGGAGCCAGGCAGACGCGACGAGCACGGTGAGGACGAGGACGACGGGCACGAAGACGCGCACCACGGCGTCGACGAGGTGCTGGACCTGGGCCTTGCGGATCTGCGCCTGCTCGGCGATGGCGGCCATCTGTGCGAGCTGGGTGTGGGCACCGACCCGGGTCGCCTCGAGGGCGAGGATCCCGTCCGCGGAGACGGTGCCGCCTATGACCTCGTCGCCCGGTCCGACGGTGCGGTGCAGGGATTCCCCAGTCATCGCACCGGTGTCGAGGGAGGCGGTGCCCTCGATGACCCGGCCGTCGACGGCGATCGTCTCGCCGGGGCGCACGAGCACGACGTCCCCGGTGCGGAGCTCCTCGACCGGCACCATCGTCTCGACCCCGTCACGTCGACGGCGGGCCTCCCGTGCCCCGAGGGCGGACAGCGCGCCGAGCACGTCGCCGGCGCGGCGCCGGCTGCGGGTCTCGAAGTAGCGGCCCGCGAGCTGGAAGGTCGTCAGTCCCGCGGCGACATCGAGGTACAGGGCGTTGGCGCCCTCGGGGACCTCGCCGATGCCGAGCCACACGCCGTCGGCGGCGTCGATGCCCGCGAGCATCGAGACCAGGGCCCAGCCGAACGAGGTGAGGATGCCGATGGAGACGAGAGTGTCCATGCTGACGGAGCGGTTCTGCAGGTTCCTCCAGGCAGCCCGGTGGAAGGGCCATGCCGCCCACGTGATGACGGGGACCGCGAGGAGGACGCACAGCAGTTCCCAGCCGGGGAACCGCCATTGCTCGACGAGTGCGAGGGCGATGGTGAGGTCCATCAGGGGGACGGTGAGCAGTGCTGCGGTGATGAGTCTGCGCCGCAGGCTCACGATGCGGTTCTCGTTGGCGCGGCGCGACCACTCGTCGTCCTGGTCGTCGTGCTCGGCGGCGTCGTACCCGGCGCCGCGGATGACATCGATCGCGTGCGCCGGTGAGGTGATGCCCGTGACGACGGCGCGCTCGGTGGCGTAGTTGACGGTGGCGCTGACGCCGTCGAGCTTGTTCAGCTTCCGCTCGATGCGATTCGCGCATGCCGCGCAGGTCATCCCGGAGACGTCGAAGGTGTACCGCTCCTCCAGGGAGAGGGCTGGTGGGGCGGCCTGTGCGGTGGGGGTGTGGTTCATCGGGTGCGCTCCCTGTCCGAGAGTCTCTTGAGCATGTCGTTGTAGGCGTCGAACTCGGTGTCCAGGCCGCGGTCGAGGTGTCGATCCCGTCGGCGGGCCTCCTTGTCGTCCTGGCGCGCCCATTGGATGCACAGTGCGACGATCGCGATGATCAGCGGGATCTCCCCACCCGCCCAGGCCACCGCGCCGGCCATCTTCTGGGACTCCCACAGGTTCGCCCACGGCAGTGCGAGGTAGTCGTAGTAGGTCTGGGCGAACAGCGTGGGCGAGGAGTAGATGGCCACTCCGAAGAAGGCGTGGAAGGGCATCGCGGCGAAGGTGTAGCCGAGCTTCCCGATATGGGGCAGCGGGCGCGGCGGACGGTCCACACCGATGATCAGGCTGTAGTACGCGTACCCCGTGGCCAGGAAGTGGAGGTTCATCAGCTGGTGCGCCCAGTGGAAGCGCATCATCGTGCCGAACAGCGGAGTGAAGTACAGGCCGTAGTAGGAGCCGATGAAGATGACGAACACGACCGCCGGGTGGTAGAGGGTCCGCAGCAGCCGCCAGTGCAGGATCTGCGTCACCCATGAGTGCACGCCCGCCCGGCGTCGATCCGCGCGTGCGGTGCGCAGGATCAACGTGATCACCCCGCCCTGGACCAGGAGGATCGGAGCGAGCATCGACAGGCTCATGTGCACCACCATGTGCACGCCGAAGTCGGGGGCGGAGTACTTTCCGAACCCGGAGCTCGTGGCCGCGAGGACGACCAGCCAGCCGCCACACCACAGCAGTACGCGGCTGATGGGCCATCTCGTGCCCCGGCGGCGCAGGACGATCACCATCGCGAGATAGGACGCGATGCCGACGACGGCGAGGACGGCGAACAGCAGGTTGAGCCTCCCTGTGCTCATCAGCGTCGCGAAGGTCGGCGCATCCGGCACCTCGAACCCCATGAACACCTCAGGGATGCTCGTGGGCACGAAGTACTGCGGTGGCGGAATGCGAGTCATCGCCGCACCGATCGCCACCCACACGGTGATCAGCAGGGCCGGGACCGCCATCCGGTGAGAGCCCCTGCGCCGCATCACCACGAGAGAGACAACGAGCGCTGCCAGAAGAGCAAGACGCACCAGGGTGAGAACGCCGGTCACGCTCGCCCACGGATCGCTCCCGGCAAGTTTGAACCACGTCACCACGAGCTCCGCCGCGAGCACGGCGACCGCCCCGACCAGGCCGACGCGGAGGACGAGCCCCTCGTCGAGAGGGCCCCTTTCCCCGCTGCGGATCAGCCGCACCGCGGCGGTGACCAGGACCGGTCCGAGGAGGACTCCTGCCGCGATGGTCTGGAGCGCGCCGGCATCCCCGCCGATGTCATGGTTCGGACCGACGAGGATCTGCCCCACCACCACCGGCGCCAGCGCGCCGATGATC
The DNA here is from genome assembly GCA_030457675.1 of Brachybacterium sp. Classification (GTDB taxonomy): domain Bacteria; phylum Actinomycetota; class Actinomycetes; order Actinomycetales; family Dermabacteraceae; genus Brachybacterium. Next base: position 4,499 of record JAKDUN010000119.1, read on the forward strand.
CCCGCCCACAGCCCCGGCAGCAGCGTCGTCCAGCGCGTGCCCCAGTAGGAGCACAGCCACAGGACCAGCGCTCCGAACAGGGTCACGGTCCATGCCCGGGGCATGTAGCCGAACGTGTAGAGCGGTCCGAACGCACCTGGCTCCAGGAGGCGGCCCAGCTCGACGCCGTTGGACTCGGGTGCAGCGACGATCAGGTTCGCCGCCGCCAGCACGGTCCAGGCGCCCGACGCCCAAGTGAGGAGGCGCAGGTCCGGGCCGAATCGCAGCCGGCCTGCCTCGCTCTTCCCGCGCGGATGCAGGAACAGCACCGCGACGACGGCGCCCAGGGAGGTCACGGCCGCGAGGTCTGCGGCACCGCGCAGCGCGGCGGCAGTCACGGCCGTCCCTGTTCCGGGGAACCCTCGGTGGATGTCCTCGTACACGGAGGGGCCGCCGAGCAGGTTCGCGGCCATCGCAGGAAGTATTGCGACGAGGAGCGCGCCGAGCGCGAAGGCCACTGCTCTCTGCTTCACCACGCCGACTCTACAAGATGTCGAATACTGGTCTCGGGGCGACAGGTCGCGATGTCGCGGACGTCTCCCGTGCGCCACTCAGCGATGCTCGGGGCGCAGATGTCCGCTTGGGGTGCGCGAAGACGGCAAGGCGTCCGGCGCGCAGTGCTGTGGGTGGAGTGCGCTGACTCGAGCGGCGCGAACTCCGAGCTCGCGGGAGGGGGTGAGGCGGTTGAGAGCGGCCAGGGCCGCCCGCAGGTGGGCCGGACCTACCTTCGAGGCTGCAGCGTCATCCGCGGCCAGCTCGGTGAGCAGCGTGATCCGTGAAGCGAGCTCTCTTCGCAGGCCGGAACGTTTGGGCAAGCACGCCGTGTGCCACGCTCCAAGCCTCCTCAGTAGTGTGTGGTGCTGTCTGAGATGCGCTGCCTCATGGGCGAGAACAGCGGATAGGTAGGAGGGCGGCAGTGCGTGCTGGACAGCGCGCGAGACGAAAATCGTTGACGGCGTGCCCGGTATAGCCACGGCCACATAGCGCGGGTCCTCGATCTCCACGACGGTGATGGTGCCCATCTGCCAGGAGTCTGTCCGCCGGCGGGAGAGCAGTTCGGTGATGCTTGGCCGATCGTCATCTTCCTCGCCGAGATCGACCCGGCGCAGCTGGGTAAGGGACCCCGCGATACCAAGACCTCCGAGCCCGGCCCAGGCGATGAGCGTCAGGGCCAGCCCCTCGATCGGGGCGCCAGCAGAGCTCGTCGACAGCGACAGCGCGGACGCGACGAGAACGGCCACGATCGTGACGACTAGTCCCAGTGCGCCGGTGAGAGCCCACGCCGCCAGCGCGCGACGCGGACGACGGATCTGCCACGTCCCACGAGTGAGAAGACACGCCGAGAGCGGGACCGCGGCGAGGCCTGTCACTAACGGCCCGACGATCGCCCAGATCATCATCGTTCCCGGCGAGAACGCCGTGAGGTGATCGCATCCATCACCAGATCGAGGTCGGCCTCGGAGAGGTTGTTTGTGAAGGCCATCAGTGCATCCTCGCGGTCCTGGGCGTCCTCGAGCACCTCGACCATGTCGGCGGCGTGCGCCTGCGCGCTACTGACGGCTGCTTCGAAGGTGACCCGCCGGGGGGAGAGGGCTCGTCGGGTGACCATCCCTTTCGTCTCGAGCCGGGACAGCACCGTCAGGACCGTGGTCTGGGCGGGTGCGGGGTCATCGAAGGTCACCTGGATCGCGCTGGCACTAAGTGGTGCGGCGGCGGTCCACAAGGCGCGCATCACCAGAGCCTCTAGCGCTCCGGCAGACCGAGATCTCACACCCGCCATGACCCCACCGCTTCCTGCTGTCTGTACGCCTGCAGCGTGCCACACGGTATCGCAGCCCAGCGGACTCGCCGCACCCTATTATTTCTACGGCGTGTAGAGTTCGGGATCGTGATTGAGTCTCCCTGGTCCTTCGTGCTGACCGCCATCTTCCTCGCAACGGCCGTACTCTGCGCACTGCACCTCGCGCAGAGCCATCGCACGCCCGCCGCAGTGACCACCGAGTCCGTGCACGCCTCCCACAATGGGCCGATAGCGACGGCAGTGCACGTGAACCACCTCGTGATGAGCCTGGCGATGCTGCTGATGGTGTGGCGACCAGTCGGCACGGCCGGGACCTGGATTCAGGTCGCCCTCTTCGCGCTCTTTGGCGTTGTGATGCTGCTCGGCCTACCCGCTGTCCACGCCGTGGGTGAGCGTGCCGGAGTGGTCAGCCACGTGATTCTTAACGCCGCGATGATCTGGATGCTGCTGGCGATGCCGCTGCTGATGGGCCACGCCATGGAAGGTTCTGCCGATGCGCACGCCGGACACCACGGCGGCGGTACCGGGGACGAGATGGCGATGGAGATGACCCCGACCCCCGTCTGGGCGGAGGCAGTCAATTGGGGGGCCGTCGTGCTCAGCGCCGTGATCGCCGTGTGGTGGCTCGTGCGCCTTCTCCGCGATCCGGCGCACCGCGCCCACTCAGCCTGCCACCTCCTCATGGCCGCAGGCATGGCGCTCATGCTCGCCCTCATGTGAGCTCAGCTCACGCCACCTCCCCGTCACCGCGAAAGGCCCGACCTGATGGCCACCCAAGCCCCGCCCCGCCCCACCGGAGGCAACACCTCCCGTCCGCGCCGGCTGCGCGACGAGCTGCGAGAGCTCACCCTCCGCCTGCACTTCTACGTCGGGCTGTTCATCGCTCCGTTCCTCCTCGTCGCCGCCGCGACCGGCATCCTCTATGCGCTGACCCCGCAGATCGAACAGGTCGTCTACGACAAGGAACTCCACGCCAGCGCCCCAGCGGGCACAGAGATGGTGCCACTGGCGCAGCAGATCGAGGCCGCGCAGAGCGAGGTCACCGACGGCACGATCACGCAGATCCGCCCGCCCAAGGACTCCGAGTCCACCACTCGTGTCACGTTTGATTCCCCCTCCGCTCGCGAGGATCGGCAGCTCACCGCTTTCGTCGACCCCTACACCGGGGAGGTGACTGGCGTGCTGAACACCTTCGGGGAGTGGCTGCCGCTGCGGACCTGGTTCGACGATCTCCACCGCAACCTCCATCTCGGTGACGCCGGCCGTTGGTACAGCGAGGTCGCCGCCAGCTGGCTCTGGGTCCTCGCCCTCAGCGGACTCATCATCTGGGTCACCCGCAAGGTCCGCGCCCGCACCGCCCGCGCCTACCTCCTTCCCCAGCGGAAAGGACCGCAGCGCCAGCGCTCCATGAGCCTGCACGCCACCATCGGCGTCTGGGCCGCGATCGGACTGTTCTTCCTCTCCGCCACCGGACTGACCTGGTCCCAGTTCGCGGGCGGCAACTTCAGCGCGCTGCGTCAGAGCCTGAGCTGGTCAACGCCCTACCTCTCCTCCGAGGCGGCGACCACCACCCCGGTCGCCGAAGCGGAGGTCCCTGCCACCGCGCAGAGCGTGCTCGACGTGGCCCGTGCCGAGGGCCTGACGGACCCGGTGGCGATCACCCCGAGCACCGACGGAGGGGCGTGGGTGGTCTCCCAGGTGCAGAGGTCCTGGCCCTTGAAGCAGGACTCCATGGCGATCGACCCCGCCTCAGGAACAGTCGTCGAGACCGTGCGCTTCGCCGACTGGCCCGTCGCCGGGAAGCTCGCCGAAGCCGGCATCTCCTTCCACATGGGCATCCTCTTCGGCTGGCTCAACCAGCTCCTGCTCATCGCCATCGCAGGAGCCGTCATCACGCTCATCGTCATCGGGTACCGCATGTGGTGGCGACGCCGCCCCAAGCCACCGCGTACCGGGCTTCCTACCGCTCCCGGGCGCCGGGTCGACACCACCGCGGCCTACGGCATCCTCATCGCGATCGCCGCAGTCTTCGGCCTCGCACTCCCCCTGCTCGGAGTCACCCTCGTCGCCTTCGTAGCCTTCGACCTCGCCAGAACCATCATCCGGAGCGCAACCGCTCGGCACGAGTAGACATGAGCTAGAGGTCAACACACCGCATCACTGCCCTCGGCTACGAGCGGAGACCGCCAGCATCGCAGTAGCGACGTGAAAACAGTGAGATCTGATGCGGACGCCGGATCCGCTGAAATCGGACCCCTGAGGCGCAGGGGGCACTACACGTGGCAACCTGCGACTGCCTAGACTCGCCCACGTTGCACCTGACGGACAATGCTCAGAC
>JAKDUN010000526.1 GCA_030457675.1 Brachybacterium sp.
GGCACGCCGACCAGGGCGGTCATCACGCCCACCTGCACCTCGGCGGGCGGGGCGACCACGCGGCCCACGGTGTCGGCCAGCAGGATCAGCACCGGGCCTCCCAACAGGCACAGCGGCACGATCCGGCGGTAGTCACCGCCGACCAGCAACCGGGCGGCGTGCGGGACCACCAGGCCCAGGAAGCCGATCGGGCCCGCCAGCGCCACGGCGGCGCCGCACAGCAGGATCACCGCCGCTCCCAGCACTGCCCGGGCCCGGCCCACCGTCACCCCGAGGCCCACCGCGGCGTCGTCCCCCAGCGCCAGGGCGTTGAGCACCCCGGTGGTCATCAGGATCACCACGGCGCCGATCGCCATCAGCACCCCGACCGCGGAGATGTCGCCGAGGCTGCGGGCGCCGAGGGTGCCGACCTGCCAGAAGCGCAGCCGGTCCAGCGAGGAGTCATCGACCATCACCAGGGCGTTGATCACCGAGCCGAGGCCGGCGGTGAGGGCGGCGCCGGCCAGGGCCAGTTTGACGGGGGTGGCGCCCTCGCGGCCGAGCGAGGCGACGGTGTACACCGCGACGGTGCCCAGCGCCGCGCCGAGCAGGGCGAGCGCCATGATCTGACCCACCTCGGAGGCGTCGACGAGGTAGACCCCGAGCACCACGGCGGTGGTGGCCCCGGCATTGATCCCGAGGATCCCGGGGTCGGCGAGCGGGTTGCGGGTCATCCCCTGCATCGCGGCGCCCGCCACCGCCAGTGCCGCGCCGACGGCGATGCCGGCGAGGGTGCGCAGCATCCGTGAACGGATCACCACGTGGTCGGTGAGGGAGCCGTCATAGGCGCCCAGCGCCTCCACCACGGTGCTCGGGGAGACGGTGCGGGCACCGACCATGAGCGAGAGCAGGCACGCGGTCCCGAGGACCAGGAGGCCCCCGGTGAGCACGAGCGGGGTGGAGCGGCGCACTGTGGATCGGCGTGCGGGGACGCTCAGCCGCGGACGTTCTGAGCGGTCTCGACGACCGTGGGCACGAAGTGCTCCAGTGCCCAGGGCAGGCTGAGGGCGTTGGCCGCCGAGATCGACAGGGTGAGGTGGTCGTCGTCGGTGAGCACGACGCCCCCCTCGGCGACGGCTGGGATCTGTGCGAACAGCTCGTTGGCCTGGAAGTCCTCGACGGTGGTGCCGGGCGCGGCCCAGGAGTAGAAGAGGTCCGAGGCCAGTTCGTCGGCCCGCTCCGCGGACCACTCGATGAAGAAGGTCTCGGAGTCGGAGGTGCTCTCGGTGACCACCTCGGCCTGGGTCATCCCCAGCGCGGTGAAGAACCGGGCGCGGGTGTCCTCGCCGACGTAGAGCGAGATGGTGTTGTCGGCCAGGCCCAGGGTGCCGGCGATGAAGGTGGCGCCGGCGACGGCGGGGTTCTCCTCCCCGACCGCGGCGAGGTCGCCGCTGATCTGCTCGGTCAGGGTCGCCGCGTGCTCGGAGAGCCCGGTGGCGTCACCGACGGCGGACAGCACGTCCTCCCAGGCGGCGGTGTAGTTCGGGGCCAGCGGGCCGATCGTGGGGGCGATCTTGCTCAGCTGGG
>JAKDUN010000120.1 GCA_030457675.1 Brachybacterium sp.
GGGCGTTGAAGAGGGTGGACTTGCCGACGTTGGGCAGTCCCACGATTCCGATAGTAAGAGCCACGGGAGGTGATTCTACGGGGCGCGGCCGCAGCAGCGGGCGCCGAGGGGGTGAGCCTCTGGTCTCACCCCGTCACAGCGTCGGGGAGCTGCGGCTGATCGGTCGCCGGCTGGCAGAAGAGCGGCAGCGGCAGGCAGCCCAGCGATGAGCTCGAGAGCCTCGCCTCCCGCACGACGACCAGCAGGCGGGCATCCTCCGGCACCGTCGGCACCGTGCTGCGCGGGTCCTGGGCGGTGATCGCGCCGAGGGTCCTGGCACTGGGACCGTGATCGCTCACGCAGGGGTCGAGCTCGTCGAGATCCTCGACCACGAGCGCTCCCAGGTCGATGCTCGGCTGTGGCACAGGGACACCGTCGTCGGCCGGGATCCGAGCCTCCCCAGCCGTCGCGCACGATGGCTCCGCGGCCAGGAGGTACCCGGCATCTCCCTGCCAGACATGCTCCTCCTCCAGCAGGGAGGCGGCCCGCTCGACCGCATCCTGCTCAACCGCGGTCACCGCACGCACCTCGAGCTCGCGCAGCGAGCAGTCGTTGCGGTGGTCCGCGACGAACCAGCCGCGGTCGGAGGGCTCCACGGAGCAGGCGACGGTGCGCACGGTCCCCAGCGGCGCCCCGAACTCCGCATCGAGCACCTCGGCATCCGCCGCGGCGAGCTGCGCGAACTCCTCGAGCATCAGCTCGTATCCCTGGTTCGCCTCACGCTGTGCGGTGCGCGGGAGCAGGACGTGCACCCGCAGGAACATCACGCCCCAGATCAGCAGCGCCACCAGCAGCAGGGCGAGCAGGACCTGCCCGATCCGTCGGCCGATCCGTCGGCGGCGAGCCGCTGTCTCGGGCCCCGCCGCGGTCGAGCCGTCCCCAGGCGGCACCGACCCGTCGACCCCCGCCGTGCCCTGCTCTCCCATCGTCCCCTCCTCCGCCTCGTGCCTCCAGGATGCCGCATCGCCGCCGGCCGGCGGCCTCCGGAGCAGGGACGGGCGCGTCCTCCCTTCCCGTGTCTCACCCCCGTGATGTGCTGATCCCATGAGCGGTACATCGATGCTTCTGCTGGGACTCGTGCTGGGTGCCGCCCTCGGCGCGGTCCTGGCCTGGCTGGTCATGCGCGAGCGCGCCCGCGGCCTCGAGCAGAGCAGACGGGCGGACGGCGACAGCGCCGGGCAGCTGCTGCGCCTGGCCGATGAGCGCCATGAGCGCGACGTGGCTCGGCGCGATGCCGCCGAGGAGGAGCGCGAGGCCGAGCTGCAGCGCACCCTCGCCCCGATATCCTCGACGCTCGTCCATCTGGAGCGCTCCCTGGCCCGTTCGGAGGCCGCCCGGGTGGAGGCCGAAGGGGCGCTGCGGGCGCACCTCGGCCAGCTCTCCCAGCGCGCCCAGTCGCTCGAGTCCGGCACCAGCGCGCTCACCGCCGCACTGCGCGCCCCCACCGCCCGCGGCCGCTGGGGCGAGGTGCAGTTGCGACGGATCGTCGAGGCCGCCGGGATGCTCGAGCACGTCGACTTCAGCGAGCAGCTCTCCGGGACGCGGGCCGACGGGAACGCCGGACAGCGCCCGGACCTGGTCGTGCACCTGTCCGGGGACCGCCACGTCGTGCTCGATGCGAAAGCCCCGATGGACGCGTATCTCGACGCGACCGAGGAGACGGACCCGGAGCGTGCGGCGGACCGTCGGAAGGCCCACGCCAAGGCGCTGCGCCATCACGTGGGCGTCATCTCCGCGAAGGCGTACTGGAAGGCCCTCGGGGACACCCCGGAGTTCACGGTGCTGTTCGTGCCCAGCGACGGGGTGCTCGCCGCGGCGCTGGAGACCGACCCGGACCTGCTCGAGGACGCCTTCTCCCGGGACGTCGTGATCGCCTCCCCTGCCACCCTGGTGGCGCTGCTGCGCACGGTCGCACACACCTGGCGCACCGATGCCCTGAACCGCGATGCCCGCGCTGTGCTGGAGGCAGGCCGGGAGCTCCATCACCGCCTGGGAACCTTCACCGGTCACCTGGGCAAGGTGGGCCGTTCGCTGGACTCCTCGGTCGCCGCGTTCAACGAGGCCGTCGGCTCCCTGCAGACCCGCGTGATGGTCACCGCGCGCCGCTTCGAGGAGCTGGAGCTCAGCGGCACCGCGCTGGACGAGGTCGAGCAGCTCACGCGCCGGGCGCGCACCCTCGAGGAGGCGGAGATCGCGGACCTCGCCGCGCCGGCCGTCGAAGGCTCGGAGGAGGCAGGGCGCGCGGATCGCGCCGGCTGAGCGGGGTCGGGGGCTCCCCGTTCCGTGCGACGCAGCGACGAGCAGCACCAGGGCTTTGGGCCGCCGTGGGCCTCGGGCGGTGCCGGGACCGGCTCAGGACTCCGCGGTGGCGGCCTGTCCGGTCGGCTTCGTGCGGCTGTCGACGGCGCCGCGGTTCTTCATCTCCTGGCGCAGCTCGCGCGGGAGGGAGAACATGAGGTCCTCGGTGGCGGTGCGCACCGGCTTCACGTCCCCGTAGCCGCGCTCGGCGAGGACGTTCAGCAGCTGCTGGACCAGCACGTCCGGGACCGAGGCGCCGGAGGTGACGCCCACGGACTCCACGCCCTCGAACCATTCGTCACGCAGTTCGTGGATGGAGTCGATGCGGTGGGAGGCCTTGGCCCCGGCCTCCTTGGCGACCTCCATCAGGCGCACGGAGTTCGAGGAGTTCGGCGAGCCGACCACGAGCACCAGGTCCGCGTCCGGGGCGATCTTCTTGATCGCGACCTGACGGTTCTGGGTGGCATAGCAGATGTCGTCGCTGGGCGGGGACTGCAGGGTCGGGAAGCGCTCGCGCAGCTTGTCGACCGTCTCCATCGTCTCGTCGACGCTGAGGGTGGTCTGCGAGAGCCACACGACCTTCTCGGGATCGCGCACGGTGACCTGGTCGACGTCATCGGGCGAGTTGACGACCTGCACGTTATCGGGGGCCTCCCCCGCGGTGCCCTCGACCTCTTCGTGGCCTTCGTGCCCCACCAACAGGATGTCGTAGTCCTGGCGGGCGAAGCGCACCGCCTCCTTGTGCACCTTGGTGACCAGGGGGCAGGTCGCGTCGATGGTGCGGAGATTGCGCTCCTCGGCCATCTCGCGGACCTTCGGGGAGATGCCGTGGGCGGAGAAGATGACCAGTGCACCCTCGGGGATCTCGTCGACCTCCTCGACGAACACGGCGCCCTTCTCCTTCAGGCGGTCCACGACGAACTTGTTGTGGACGATCTCGTGTCGCACATAGATCGTCTCGTCGTAGTGCTCCAGGGCGCGTTCGACGGCGACGACGGCGCGGTCGACTCCCGCGCAGTAACCGCGCGGCTCGGCAAGAAGAACTGTTCCGGTGCTCACGCCTCCCATCCTAGGAGCGAAAGCGCCCTGGTGGGAGGCCGGTGGGTCAAGACTCACCATCCCTCCACAGGGCGTGTGCATCCACAGCACCGGCCGGTGTCCGCGAGCTGTCGGGACCTCGTGCCAGAGTGGACCCATGACGCAGAGCTCCTCCGGCCCGGAAGCGGACCCCGCCGCGACGCCGCGGGCCGCCCCTGCTGCCACCGCCGCGCAGACCACCGCAGAGAATCCCTGGCCCCTGCGGCAGCTGTCGGTGAAGGTCGGGGAGTACGTGGCGCGGATGTCCCCGCTCTGGGTCGAGGGCGAGATCGTCCAGCTCAACCGGCGTCCCGGGGCAGGCCTGAGCTTCATGACGCTGCGGGACGTCGATGTGGACATGTCCTTCTCGGTCCCTGTGCGCGAGCACGTCCTGCGCGCCCTGCCGGTCGAGCCGGTTCCCGGGGCCCGCGTGGTGATCCATGCGAAGCCGACGTTCTGGACCAAGCGCGGCAGCCTCCAGCTCGAGGCCGATGACATCCGCCCGGTGGGCCTGGGCGAGCTGCTGGCTCGGCTCGAGCAGCTCAAGCGGGTGCTGACCGCCGAGGGACTGTTCGCCTCCTCCCGCAAGCAGCAGCTGCCCTTCCTGCCTCGCACCGTCGGGCTGATCTGCGGGCGGGAATCCGCTGCGGAGCGCGACGTGGTCGTCAATGCGCGTCGCCGCTGGCCGGCAGTGCAGTTCGAGATCCGTGAGGTGGCGGTGCAGGGCACGAAGGCGGTCCGCGAGGTCTCCGCGGCGCTGCGCGAGCTGGACGACCTCGACCACGTCGACGTCATCATCATCTCCCGCGGCGGCGGCTCCCTCGAGGATCTGCTCCCCTTCTCCGACGAGCAGCTGACCCGCCTGGTCGCGGGGGCGAAGACCCCGATCGTCTCCGCGATCGGCCACGAGGTCGACACCCCGCTGATCGACCTCGCCGCGGATGTGCGCGCCTCCACCCCCACCGATGCTGCCAAGCGGGTGGTCCCCGACATCATCGCTGAGGTCGAGCAGCTGGAGCTGGGGCGCACCCGGTTGCGGGCCGCGATCCGGGCCCGGATCGAGCGGGAGCAGTCGGCGCTGGATGCGACGCGCTCCCGGCCCGTGCTGGAGAATCCCTCCTCCATCCTCGCCGGTCGTGCCGACGAGATCCGGTCGCGGATCGCCCTGGCGCGCACCCTGGTCGGGTCCCGATTGGATCGTGCGGCCGACGAGGTCGACCACCTGGGTCGGCAGGTGCGCGCGCTCAGCCCGCTGGCGACCCTCGAGCGCGGCTACGCCGTGGTCCAGGACCCCGGCGGCACGATCATGCGCTCCCCCGCGCAGTCGGAGATCGGCCAGGCTCTCTCGGTGCGGGTGGCCGGGGGCCGCTTCGGGGTGGAGCGCGCCGAGTCCGACCCGTACACCCCACCGGCGCAGCCCACTGCTCCGCAGCAGCCGCACCAGCCCGCACAGCCCGCACAGCCCGCACAGCCCGAGACCATCGAGGAGTCCTGATGACCCCGACCAGCAGCCCCGAGAACGACCTCACCGCCGTCGAGGGCGATCCCCACGACGCGCAGTCCTCCGGCACCGTCACCCCTGCCGAGGGCTCGCAGCCGCTGCCCGCGGACATCGCCGAGCTGTCCTATGAGGCCGCTCGTGACCAGCTCGTCGAGGTGGTGCGACGCCTGGAGTCCGGGCAGGGCGGGCTGGAGGACTCGATCGGATCCTGGGAGCGCGGTGAGATGCTCGCCCGTCGCTGCCAGCAGTGGCTCGACGGTGCTCGTGAGCGACTGGACGATGCCGTGGCCGCCCGTCGACCGGCCGAGTCGGAGTAACCCGGCGCACGGTTCAGCCGAGCGAGGTGATCGCGGCGCTCGCGACCTGCTCGAGCATTGCCCGGTCCGTCGCGCCATGGACCACGAAGCCCCATTCCTCGCCCTCGCAGGCGATGCCGTGCTCCGTCGTACCCTGCTCGCCGCCACGCAGCAGGCTGCAGCTGGCGCCGTCCAGCTCGAACTCCTCCTGGACGGTGCTGCCTGGGACCGCGGCCGAGAGCATCGATGCTCCGAGCTCGGACTCCTGGACCAGCGTGATCAGCTGATCATCCGGCGAGGTGTATTCGAGGGTCCAGCGCGGGTTCGCACCGGCGGTGTACCGGGCGGAGCGCTCGGTCCACTCCTCCTCCATGGCGGGCACCGCGACGGTGAAGGGGGCGACATCCTGTGCGCGCTCCGCGCTCGCGGCCACATCCACGTCCGAGTTCGCCAGGCGTTCCCGCTCGGGCTGACTGCCCACGCCGAAGAACGCGATGGCGACCACGACCACCACCGCCATCGTCAGGAGCAGCGCCCACACCATGTTGCGCAGGACGGTGTTCTTCTTCGACGGCAGCTCGTAGGCGGATTTCGGCTGCGGAGCGGGCTCGACGGACGACGGTTCGGGGTCGGCGGACTGCGGATCGGACTCGACGGTCCGTGCGTCCGGCGTCCGCTCCGGCGCCTCGGGGGTCTCGTGGTCGGCATCGTGCATGCCCCCATTGTTCCCGCTCACGCCCCGCACCGCTCCCAGCAAGGCCCTCCTGAGCGCGTCGACCGCGCCACAGCATGCCGTCGTCGGCTCGATCCGGCGCTGCAGCGCGCTCCCGGGCTGGGGCGCATTCGCTCCCTCTGCGGAAACCTGCGATGATCTAGCGGTGACCGCGACATTCCTCATCGTCGGAGAAGCACTCACGGACATCGTCGTCGGCGTCGACGGCGCACGTCGTGAGCACCCCGGCGGATCCCCCATGAACGTGGCCGTGGCGCTCAGCCGCCTCGGCCATGACACGCACCTGCTCACCCGCGTCGGCGACGACGCCCGGGGAGACGCCATCCGTGAGCACCTCGAGGGCTCCGCCGTGCTTCTCACCCCGGGCAGCAGCGTCCAGGCCCCGACCTCCACCGCACTGGCCCGGCTCGACGCGAACGGCGCCGCGACCTACGAGTTCGATCTGCTCTGGGATCCCCGGCCCACCGGCCTGCCCGAGCACGTCGACGCCGTGCACACCTCTTCGATCGCGGCCGTGCTGGAGCCCGGCGCGACGACCGTGGCCGACACGCTGCGCCGCTACCGGGAGACGGCGACCGTCAGCTACGACCCCAATGCCCGCCCCACCCTGATGGGTGCTCCGGAGTCCGTGCGCGCACAGATGGAAGCGATCATCGCGCTCAGCGACGTGGTCAAGGCCTCCGATGAGGACGTGGCCTGGCTGTACGCCACCGAGGACGTGGAGGACGTCGTCGACTCCTGGCGCGATCTGGGACCGGCGCTGACCGTCCTGACCCGCGGCGACGAAGATGCTGTCGGGTTCTCCTCGAGCGGGCGCGTGCAGGTCTCCCCCGTCGTCGTCGACGCGGTCGACACCGTCGGCGCCGGGGACACCTTCTCCGCCGGGATCCTCGATGCGCTGGCGGCGAAGGATCTGCTGGGCGCTCAGAAGCGCCCTGCACTCGCCGCTCTGCCCAACGATGAGGTCGCCGACGTGCTGCGCCGCGCCGCGTCCCTGGCCGCGATCACCGTCTCCCGGGCCGGCGCCAACCCGCCGTGGAGCCACGAGCTCACCTGATCCTGCCGCGCACCGGTGCGCCGGAGGCCGCCCCGTGACGACCCCGGGCCACCACTGCCCATCCCGTCCAGATCACCACCTATCGCACCATGACCTGAGGAGGCCACTTCATGAACCAGTCCACGCCCGCGGCGCAGCAGGACGACTACCGCATCGAGCACGACACCATGGGTGAGGTCCGCGTGCCCGCCTCGGCTCTGTACCGGGCGCAGACCCAGCGTGCGGTGGAGAACTTCCCGATCTCCGGCCAGGGCCTGGAGCCCACTCACATCCACGCCCTCGCCCAGGTGAAGAAGGCCGCCGCCCGCGCCAACCAGGAGCTCGGGGTGCTGGACGGTTCCATCGCCGACGCGATCGTCGCCGCCGCCGATGCCGTGATCGCCGGCGAGCACGACGACCAGTTCCCGGTGGACACCTACCAGACCGGATCCGGCACCAGCTCGAACATGAACATGAACGAGGTGCTCGCGACCCTCGCCACGAACGCCGGTGTGGACACCCACCCCAACGATCACGTCAACTGCTCGCAGTCCTCGAACGACGTGTTCCCCACCTCCGTGCACGTCGCGGTCACGCAGGGCGTGGTCGAGAAGCTGCTGCCCGCCCTCGCTCACCTCGCCGAGTCCCTCGAGACCAAGGCCGAGGCGTGGAAGACCGTGGTGAAGTCCGGTCGCACCCACCTCATGGACGCCACCCCGGTCACCCTCGGCCAGGAGTTCGGCGGCTACGCGGCCTCCATCCGGTACGGCATCGAGCGCGTCGAGGCGGCTCTGCCCCGCACCGCAGAGGTCCCCCAGGGCGGCACCGCCGTGGGCACCGGCATCAACACCCCGCTCGGTTTCCCGCAGAAGGTCATCGCGAACCTGGTCGAGCAGACCGACCTGCCGCTGAGCGAGGCCCGCAACCATTTCGAGGCGCAGTCGAGCCGCGACGGCCTGGTGGAGATGTCCGGCGCGCTGCGCACCATCGCCGTCTCCCTCACGAAGATCTGCAACGACGTGCGCTGGATGGGCTCCGGCCCGAACACGGGCCTGGGCGAGATCGCGATCCCGGACCTGCAGCCGGGATCCTCGATCATGCCGGGCAAGGTCAACCCCGTCATCCCCGAAGCCGTGCTGATGGTGTGCGCGAAGATCGTGGGCAACGACGCCGCCATCGCCTGGGGCGGCGCGCAGGGCTCCTTCGAGCTGAACGTGCAGATCCCGCTCATGGGCACGAGCCTGCTGGAGTCGATCCGCCTGCTGGCCAACGCGAGCGTCGTGCTGGCGGACAAGACCGTCGACGGCCTGGTCGCCAACGAGGAGAAGGCCCGCTTCTACGCCGAGGCCTCCCCCTCGATCGTGACCCCGCTGAACAAGCTCATCGGCTACGAATCTGCCGCGAAGATCGCCAAGCACGCGGTGGCCGAGCGGGTCCCGGTGCGCGACGCCGTGATCGCGCTGGGCTTCGTCGAGCGCGGCGAGCTCACCGAGGAGCAGCTCGATTCCGCCCTGGACGTGCTCTCGATGACCGCGCCGAAGGCCTGATCAGGCGGCTGGCCGCACGATCGGCTGACCGTACGCGCGGCCACCGCTCGGAGGTGCGGCGCGGCCCCCCTCGCAGGGGCCGCCCCTCGGTGGGGCGGCCCGCCGGGTAGCAGCCCTTCCGGGTA